>CAYUDF010000511.1:0-3214 GCA_964443465.1 uncultured bacterium | reverse complement strand
TAAACGGATGGGGGGTTTCCAGTTATGATGAACTCGTATCAGGACTTACTCTGGTAACATCGAGGCGGATGGGGGGACGTGTTTGATGTACGCGGCGGCAAAAGTTCGTGTCCGTACGAACCGTGGCCCGATCTGGAATCCGGCGAACCCAATATGGTTCAGCGCGACAATCCGCAGTTGTTGATCGATCCCAGACAACGCTTCGGGATTTCGCCCGACGAGACCGCAACGTTCAAGCTCACAATCGCCAACCTGAGCGACGAACGGCGTGACTACGTCGTAAAGCCGGTGTCCGTGAGCAACCCGGGCGGCGCCATCATGCGTCTCAACGGCGCGCCCATCACCGATCACCCGGTATTTACGATTGACGGTACGGATCAGGGTGTCAACTCGCATGAAGCCACGCTGGAAGTGGACCGGGGTCCGTCGCGTTTTGCCTACGAAGATCTGGCGCTGGTCGTCGAACCGGTGTGCGGCGGAGACGAATACACCACCGCCAATGTCCTTTTCAATGTTTACTTCGAGGGCTGCAGCGCCATCAACCTGCGCGGACCGGACGTCAAGCCGGGCTGGACATACAACTACACAGACGGTCAGGCGGAAAAGAAACTCGATGTCGTTCTGGATGGCTACGAACTTGTCGTCAATCCTGTTATGCCAAATCTGCTGGAGAATGTTGGTATTCAGTACCGGTACATGGGAGACGGACAGGTGGGCCCGGGGCCGTGGGTCGACATCACGGAGGGGCCGCCCGGTGTGATCGCCGACATATCCATGGACGGATCGCCGGACACGATTATGACATGGCAACCCGACTCTCTGATGAACGGTGTGTACGCACCGCTCATCGATGGTGTTTATGAGCTGCGGGCCTTTACGGTGTGCAGTGCCGGCGGCCGGGGTTACTCAAATGCGTCGATGGGCACCATCGACCGCAACGCGCCGGTTGTGGAGGGTACGCCCCAGCCGGCCGACGGCCAGTTGTCGCTGGGTGAGTATATCAGCGTGACCTTCAACGAGCCGATCGACTGCACCACGATCGGAGATGCGCCCATCACGTTGAAATATGTCAGCGGACCCCAGACGGGCACGTTAATACCGGTCACACCAGTCTGCAACGGTGATGTACTCGTGCTGATACCGCAGGCCAATCCGGCCGACATGGACGGCCAGCGACTGGAGGCGTCGGTCGACGGTGTGACCGATCGCGTGGGAAACGCGATGACGTTGACAGCAACCTGGCGGTTTGATTACAGCCAGACCCTGTTCACATGGAGCCAGACCGAAATCACGCGTGAAGTGGCGCTAGGCACGCCGGGCAGCGTACCGGCCGAACTGGTGAACGGAACGGCTGTCCCGGTTGACTACGAGGTCACCGCCTGGCCGGCTTTTATTCTGGCCCCGGCGGAAACGATCGGGCGACTGGCCCCGGGTGGTTCGCGCGAGATCGAATTTATTATCAATCCTTCGATTTCCGGAGGCATCCACGGGGGACAGGTGACGGTACAGGCCGTCGACACCTCGGGAACCGACACGATGGCGGTGGCGGTGCTTGACATTGTGCTCGACGTGTCGTGCGCGGCGCCCGACTGGGTTTTAAACACCACCGGTTATGAGTACAGTATGTCGATCGTGACCCGCGTGACCACCGACGACGGCATACTCACTGACAGTAACGACCGGGTCGCGGCCTTCGTGGGCAACCAGCTGCGAGGGCTGGCGAGCCCCACGGTTGTTCCCGGCGACATTCTGGTGTTCCTCACCGTGTTCAGCAACCGCATCACCGGCGAGTCGATGCGGTTCGAGGTGTGGGACGACGACCAATGCAAGCGCTACAGAAGCACCAACCAGCACCCGGCATTCAACGCCGACGACGTGCTGGGTACCCGGCTGTCGCCGTTGCTCGTGACCGCGCTGGATACGCCACCGGGATCGATCGTTTCCTTCCCGCTGAACGCGGGGTGGAACTGGTTCTCCACTAACGTGGTCTCGCCCGATATGAGCGTGGGCAGCGTGCTCTCCAGCCTCGCTCCCACCGAAGGCGACATCATCAAGTCGAAAACGCAGTTTGCTGTGTTCGATCCGGACACGGCGATTGGCTGGGTCGGTACGCTGGCCGATCTGGATAACGTCTCGGGCTATATGATTGAGCTGACCGAAGCCGGTACAGTGCTCCAGGAAGGTGCGTTCGCGGAACCCGGGATTACAGACGTGCCGATCGACAATGGCTGGAACTGGATCAGCTACGTGCCGACCGACGTCAAGGGGGTGGACGACGCACTGGCGGATCTCACACCGCTGCTCGGCGGCGACGAAATCGTCAAGAGCCGGACGGAGTTTGCCGAATGGAACGCCGGCTGGTATGGAAGCCTGGAGACGATGCAACACGGTTACGGGTACCGGCTGTATCTGGACGATCCCGCGCTTCCGTCGACATTTAACTATCCCGCGAGTACCGAAGCGGTGGTCGCGGCGGCTCCGGGCCGGTTTTCGAATCCGACAGGTTCACCGCCCAACGCGGCCGGATGGGAGTTCAATTCGGGTGCGTTCGAACGCAACATGACGGTGATTGCCACAGTGGATGGCGACGGCGCCGAATGGCGCAGCACCGACCAACTGGTCGGCACGTTCGTCGGCGAAGAGTGCCGCGGATTCGTATCGCTGATGTACGTGGCAGGTATCGATCATTATCTCGCCTTCGCGACGATCCACAGCAACCAGCTGTCCGGGGAGACGGTAACGTTTCGCATACTCGACGCGGTATCAGAGACGGTTTACAACGTCTCCGAGACGATGCAGTTTGTAGCGGACGCATCCCGCGGAACGCTTCGCGACCCGGTTGTGTTAACGGCGTCATCCCGAAAAGATGATGGGATCCCGACGGCATATCGCCTGGAGCAGAATCACCCCAATCCGTTCAACCCGACAACAACCATCCGGTTTGATATGCCCGAACCGGGTCACGTAACGCTGGTGATATACAACGTCGCCGGCCAGCTGATCCAGCGGGTGGTCGATCAGGACTACCCGGCGGGATCCCATAGCGTGCCGTGGAACGGAAGGACCACGAGCGGCGGCGAGGCGGCCAGCGGTGTGTACTTCTACCACATAAAAGCGGGCAGTTTTGTCGATGTGAGAAAGATGGTGTTGCTACGATGAAGAACCTCAAAGAAAACACTGGAACGAGGTGTTTCACCATGAAATATAGATTGTT
>CAYUDF010000510.1:0-3219 GCA_964443465.1 uncultured bacterium | reverse complement strand
CCGGTTTCCCGGACTCGCTGGTCGCCTACGGTGGCTGCCCGCTCCTGAACGATTTCGATGTGATCGCTCCCCAGGGCACCGCCCATCTCGAGATGTCCTACCACGGAAACGGCAAAACCGGCGGCGCGATCGTGAGTGACACGACGACCAATCCTTTGGGCAATACGGTCGGATTCATATTAAGCGGCTTCAGTTATCACTATATCCGTGACGCGCACGCCGAAGGTGTGCCCGCCCGCACCGTCCACATGCAACGCATCCTCAACTGGTTGGGCAATCCCGTTGGCTCGCCGACCGGCGTCACATCTGTGCCGCGATACACCAACTCGCTCGGCCAGAACTATCCAAATCCATTTAATCCCACTACCACGATCGAATACTCGATCGCCGAACCGGGACACGTATCACTGAAAGTTTATAATGTGGCCGGCCAGCTGGTACGAACGCTGGTCGATGAAGTCCAATCGCCCGAGCAGGTGCGGCCGGTTCGCTGGAACGGGATCAATGACCGTGGCCAGTCGGTATCCAGCGGTGTGTATTTCTACAAACTCACGACGAAACGTTTTACGAAAACCCGCAAGATGGTGGTGCTGAAATAGAAAGTGAGCGCATCATGCGTTTATCAACACAGATATTCCTGGGGGCGCTTTTATTGTCAATTGTGCTGTCATCGGCGGGGACCGCCAAAGGCAGGAGCACACGGCGACCTGAGGACCTGCGACCGCGGATCGATTCTTTCCCCACCAGCATATCGGACATTGGAAATTCGCGTGTGTTTTCTAGGACCAGTGCGTCGGCCGATACAACGGTTCTCGGATTCTGGGATTTCGACAACGGTGTTTTTTGCGATGCACAGGGCTGGACGTCGCACGACCGGACCGATCAGCAAGGCGTCTTTTTTCATGTCGACGATTTTGCGGGACTCGGCGGCGGGGATTACGGCCGGCTGGTACCGCTGGAAGGGAATCAGTCGCTGTGGTGCGGCGCGCGTCCCGATCCCGGCGATCCGGTGTTGTGCGGTTATGCGACGCTGCCCGGTTACGGGAACAACTGGGCGCAGGGCTTCTGTACTGCCGATTGCCTTTCGCCGGCCGGTGCCGCGATTCTGGACTACAGGATTGCCTGGGATACCGAACCTGAATACGACTACGTTTACGCGCGGTATGACGCCTGCGACGAGAACTGGATACCGATCGCCAGTTACGACGGCGTCGGAAACGGTTTCTATTCCCACGCCGTCGCCGATTCGATACACGGCGGCAATATCAGATTTCAATTTTACTTCGAATCGGACGGTATCTGGTCGGACGCAGACGGTATATACAACACGGACGGAGCGGTGATTATTGACAGCCTGACGGTGCGGGACAACTCGGGAATATTATTGCCGACCGAGTTGTTCGAAGTGGAAACAGTGGGTGCCAACGACGCGGTTTCGGGCCATTGGATGGCCTGCACCATTCCTCCGTTTGGAGACTTCGCCGGTTTGTTTCCCGGAATGGCTCTGGATCAGGAAGATCCGTGCGTCAGCAACTTAAGCTGCATGTGGGCGTTTATCAAAGGATCGACCCAGATTGGGGCCTGCGGGCAGCCGCCCGATCGGATCGTCGTGCCCTTTGGGAACAACCGCGACCAGTACATTCACAATGAAATCTGGTCTCCGTATATCCCGGTGTCCGGATCCGGCTCTAAATGGGAACTGAGTTTCGACGTCTATCGCGACCTCCCTCTGGACAATCTCGTATTCTACATCTGGGGTGTCCGCTCGATCGATGCCGCCGGATGCCCGGGGGAGTGGGACGGTGACGGTTGGGTGCGATACGGCGGCGGCAAGGACTGGCTCCGCGCGATCTTCCCGATGGGTCCGTATATCGAAACGGGTGCGGCACAGATTCAGATCTCCCTGGGCGCGCGCGATATGTGCCCGTTCTGGTGTGGTGTATACGGAACTCCCAGTGTCTGCCGAACCCACGCGCCGCTTTTTAACAACGTCGAGGTGTATCGGGTGGCCGCGGTGGGCCCGCAGTGGACAGTTCGCGATATCGATCTGTTTCAGGACAATTTTTCGGCCGATGGAACGATCACGGGGCCGGCGAGGGCCGATATGGCGGCCGACCTCCTGCCGTATTCGAACCCGCGGGTTTTACCCGGCGATTCCGCCGTTGTGACCGTGTCCGATCCCGAAAGCGGACTCGGCTTTCACGTGCCCGGTGACACGTCGAGCGGCGGAGCGGTTTACCTTTATTGCAGCATCGACGGTCCCGACGCCGCGGTGGCCGGGGTCGACCTTGTACCAGACACCCGCTACAAACACATCGGTACAGTTTCGGAGGGTGGCCGGACGTGGCACCAGATCCAGATGGACTCGACGTGGACCGCCGACGGAACGCCGGTCGAAAACAAGTACAATGTTGATCTCAACGACAATCTGTTTTTGCCCGGGGATACAATATGGTTTTTCTTCGGTGCCCGCAGCGGCCCACCATCTAATCAGTGGACCTATTTTTCGTTTGAGATCTCAAGTTCAACGGGTGAAACGGATCTTTTCGAAGAAGCCGCGGCAAACCCCGACGAGTTTACGATTCTGCCCGCCGCCGGCTGGAGCCGTGGGGGAGACATCCTGTATGTCGACGGCATGAACTTTCGGGGCGCCCAGCCCTTTTTCGACTTTGCTTTTGAAGCTCTGGGTCTGCTCGATCGGGTGGACCGGTACGATATCCGCGGACCTTCCTCGGGTGTGGGGAACCACCCCGGCAGTCGTGTCGTGGATACGAGCCAGCAACTTAACGGTGTGTATCACAGAATCATCTGGAACACGGGCGATTTGTACACCGCCTTTGGCGACGGATCGGGTTCACCGGACAAGTCGGACGACACCGGTTTGCTGCTGGAATTTCTGGATAATCTAGCGGGTACGGGAGGCGTATATCTGAACGGCGATGACGTCGCCGACGTGTTGTTAAATGATCTCGTCAGCACAAATGCCACCCAGCTTCGCAACAAGTATATAACCTTTGGCCTGGTCTCTTCAGCGCACGACCGCGGGACATACGGTTACGGAGGATATCATCTGGGTGTCAATCCGCTGGCGGTTGGTGAACCGGCCGGATTTTTCCAGAGCGGCGGTGATCCGGACACAGTGGTGGTCTTCGGGGGTTGTCCGGCGCTCAATGACTTCGACGTGATCTCGGCCGAGGGCACGGCCCATCTCGAGATGTC
>CAYUDF010000509.1:0-3220 GCA_964443465.1 uncultured bacterium | reverse complement strand
GATACGCAATCAGACCCGCCTCCACGACGTCCCGCAGTGTAACAGACTTTTTGCCAGCCAGCACGTGTTTTGGGTGCGCGACCAGCCTCATTTCGTCCTGGTAAATCGGCAGTTCTTCAAAATCGGCCGCTTCGATGGGCATCGTCGTAGTGGCCAGTTCAATATCGCCACGGCGCAGGGCGTCCAGCAGCCGGGCGGTATCCCCCACGATGATTTCGATCTTGATACCCGGATATCGGTCGTGAAAAGACCGGTAAACCGCCGGCAATACGTAAACACTGGCCGCGTCGATGTTGCCCATCCGGAGGTATCCGCTTTGAAGGCCGCGGAGTCCAGCCATGGCTGTATTCAGGTGATCCAGCCCCCGCAGCACCGATTCGGCGTGCTCGGCCAGCAGGCGGCCCGCCTCCGTTGGCGCCAGGGTTCTGCCACGCCTTTCGAACAACCGCTCCCCCACTTCGTCTTCCAGCTTCTGGATCTGCACCGAAACAGCCGGTTGCGTGATGAAGTTCGCTTCGGCCGCCGCGCCGATACCGCCGAGCCGGACGACGGAAAGGAAGTATTTCAGTTGCCGGATTTCCATGATCCTCCTACCGGGGATTGTGCTGCAGTCGTTTTAGAGCGGGTTCTGTCGACACCGGCAACTGATACGACTGTCAGCACAAATCGCCAAAATCTACGTCGATATAGATTAGATTTACTTATAATAATTATAACAATAATAAATTAATCTTATTGTTCCATCAAGGGTATTTTGGGGCGAACAAGAATTGTCAATTTACCTATCGTGAGGAGGAAGAACGATGGCAGAGAAAATCGAAGTCAAACCGTCCGGCGGCAAGCTGGGTGTTCTGTTGCCCGGAATGGGCGCTGTGGCGACCACTTTTATCGCCGGCGTCGAAGCAATCCGCAACGGTATCTCAAAACCAATCGGATCGGTCACCCAGATGGGCACCATCCGTCTCGGTAAACGCACGGAAGACCGGGTTCCCATGATCAAGGATTTCGTGGACCTGGCCGACATCAACGATATCGAATTCGCCGGCTGGGATATTTTTGAAGACAACTGCTACGAAGCAGCCTGCAAGGCCGGGGTGCTCGACCGCACGCTGATCGACCAGATCAAGGACAAGCTGGAAGCCATCAAACCGATGCCGGCCGTTTTTGACAAATATTACGTCAAAAAACTGGACGGAACGAACGTCAAAAAAGGTGACAACTGGTGGGACCTGGCTCAGCAGCTCAAGGCCGATATCGAAAATTTCAAAAAAGAAAAGAATATCAGCAGACTGGTGATGGTCTGGTGCGGGAGTACGGAAATTTACATGGAATCCAAACCCGTCCATCAGACCATCAAGGCTTTCGAAGAGGGTATGAGAAACAACGACCCCGACATCTCCCCGAGCATGGTATACGCCTACGCGGCGATTTCGTCGCGCATCCCTTACGCCAACGGCGCACCCAACCTGTCGGCCGACTTCCCCGCTCTCGTGGACCTGGCAAAGGAACTCCGCGTTCCGATTATGGGCAAGGACTTCAAGACGGGACAAACGCTCATGAAGACCATCCTGGCACCCGGTCTCAAATCGCGCATGCTGGGCCTCAGCGGCTGGTTTTCCACCAACATCCTGGGCAACCGTGACGGTGAAGTGCTGGACGATCCGGAATCGTTCAAGACCAAGGAAGTCAGCAAGCTGTCCGTGCTGGACTCGATCCTGCAGCCGGAGAAAAATCCTGATTTGTACGGGGATCTGTACCACAAAGTGCGGATCAACTATTACCCGCCGCGGGGTGACAACAAAGAGGGTTGGGACAACATCGACATCTTTGGCTGGCTTGGCTACCCGATGCAGATCAAGGTGGATTTCCTCTGCCGTGACAGCATCCTGGCCGCGCCGATCGTGCTCGACCTGGCGTTGTTCATGGACTGGGCCGGACGCGCCGACATGTCGGGAATCCAGGAGTGGATGTCATTCTACTTCAAGAGCCCGCAGACGGCACCGGGACTGTACGCGGAGCACGACCTGTTCATCCAGCTGATGAAGATGAAGAACAACCTGCGGCACGTCATGGGCGAAGAGCTCATCACGCACCTCGGCACCGAGTACTACGACTGATCTGATTTCACACCAAAGGTAAGCGGCAACCGAAACGGGCCCGGCAATCGCCGGGCTCGTTTTTTTTACGCCTAACGGTAGAGCGACTTGATGCGGCCCCAGGTGCTGGATTCGGTCGGCGTCGGCGCGGTGACGTTGACTTGTATAGGTACGCGCGACTTGAATCCGTCGTAATCGATGACCTCGACATAAAACACGTGCGAACCGAAATTGAATACTTGTTCGGTTGAACACTCGGTTTCCTGACTGAACGGCGTAAACGGCATCGACCAGGCATTGTCGTCGTCCGGGTCGACCACGTCCCAGCTGTAACGGTATCCGGTTACAGGAAGTCCATAATCTTTGCCGGTTGCCTGCCAGCAGAAAACCAGCGGCGTACCGCCCGCAACATCGATTTCCGTCACCGGAGTCACTGTAACCGATGTGAGAATCTCCTCTATTAAGTCTCCGTTAACCCGCAGCAGGGGCCCGGTTGCCCTATGGCCGACAAGAATCCGTCTCATATTTCGTTCCAGGACAAACTCCCAGTCGACGGTACCTATGTCATCGCGGCCGTGAACCGCGAATACGTAGTAACCGAAATCAACCGCCGGGCTAGTCCAGGACGTACCCGTCGAGGGTGACGCGTAGGTCTGCCACGACGACCACTCCGGCGCGCCCGGGTTGTTGCGTATGTAGTTTTCCGTCTCGTTAAAATCGCCGTTGTGTTCGGCAACCGGGACAAAAATCCAGCGGACCTCGGCCGGGTCGTCGCTTCCGGGGGCCGTCTGCCATTCGTAGGTCGCGGCCGGAATCCTGAACGCCGGATTCGATGTTGTGAGGAGCGGGACCGTAATCTCCACACGCGGAGGTACCGTTATAGCGCTGCTCGCCGGGGCAATAATGCAGAGCAGGGTGAGGAGTAGAGCGAGCAGGGCAGGGGTCTTGCGGTTCATATTATTCCCTCCCGGGATAAAGAACGCGGGGCCATTCAAATGTATAAATTTAATCGATCCTTGTCAACGCCCTACCAGCTCGACAAAAAAACGGGCCCGGCAAAAGCCGGACCCGTATTATTGATGCTCAGCGCGGGTGGCGCCACGTCGGGGCCCCCGCCGCGCGCA
>CAYUDF010000508.1:0-3231 GCA_964443465.1 uncultured bacterium | reverse complement strand
TCGAAGAACCGGAAAAAAGGCTGGGGGGGAGTTCCGTGGCCGATGTTCTGCGGGATGTTGGAGCGAAGATCCGGGAATCCTGGTGCGGCCCCTGCTTCGGTCAGGGTCCAGACGCACTTACCTGGGGACAACGCGCGATTACGTCATTCAATCGGAACTGGCAGAACCGGATGGGGGTTGGAGGACAGGGATATCTGGCGAGTCCCGCCGTGGTGGCGGCGTCGGCGTTGCTGGGTTATATGGCGCCTCCAAGCGAACTCGGAATTGGCTGGAACCCGGAAATTTTTGGCATCTGACCAGGTCTTGTTACCAGCCGGATAATCCAATGAAAAAAACCGTTTTGATGTTCGTGGCCGCGGTGATTGCGGTAATTGTTCCGCTGTCCTCGTTGGCCGGCCCAAAAGATCCAATCGTTGACGAATTGTTTCAGCGACTCGCCGCTTCGCAGGACCCGGAGTTTCAGAAGAGCCTGAGAGGAATTTTCCCCGAAGGATTCGGATTCGTTGTTACGGGGCCGATGGATCCGGCTTTTCGATTCGATACCGAAGTCGACTATATCTATCATTTGCCACGAGTCATCTGCGCGACGGCTGACGAATGCATGGCGGCAGCCGTGCGCCTCGAGTCCCACAAGGACCTCAGCCCGGTTACAACCAGTGTGGCCTGGATGCAGGCCGGGAGAAACAGGGGATTGTGCGGATTCGTGCTGACCTTGAGTATTGCCGGGGAAGAAAAAAAGGCGCTGGTATTGTCACACCAGCAGAACCGGTGGTTAATCTGGCTGCGCCAGATTACATTTCTTTCAACAGAACACATCAGCCATCACGCGCTGCAACAGTATTCGGAACAGGTGGTGGAATACCTGTCGGCCCTGGACGGACGGGGCGGTTCCGGAAAAACGGCAAAGCCGCCCGTCGCAACGGAGGCCGGTCTTCCGGCGGTATTTGATCTTCTGCCGGATCCTCCGAACTACGTGATCAAAGGGTACGACAAATACAAAAACTACCTGCACAGCCACGCGGATATCGAAACTTATTTCGCGGACGGCATCCTGGCTTTTGTGCCGACAGATTCTCTGCTCACGGTGCTCAAGGACAACGCTCCCGAAACGGCCTGGCCGAACAAGGAAGAACCCCTCATACAGCACGAATACAAGAAATATTTCGATCGGAAGGGTGACGTCGGCGTTATGAGAACACTTACCGCCGGCGTACTGAACACACTTCAACCGGGCGAGTATTTCTACGCCGTTGGCCTGAACGGGACAATCCGTTTTTCCCGGGAGATTCCCAGGGAAGAAATCGAACGCCTGGAGACCGAAACGGGTAATAAGGTGCCCCGCGCCAATCACGCATTCCTTTTTCCGGGTGAGGCGGTCCTGACTGCCGGCGCTTTTTTTGTCGACTACACCGACAAGCGGGGTTTGGGGATTGTGAAGGTCAATACGCACTCTGGCCATTACTTCTACAGTAACGTGTCGCGGTCGATCCGAAAGGATATTGCGGTCAGATCCGACACGTATCTGTTGACGATCGGGCATTTTTTTCGCGCCCTCGATCGAGAGGGTATTTCGTACGAGGAAATCCTGATCAGCAAAATGTAGCAACGAAAGGAGAGCGGAGATAAATGGAGTACCGTCACCTTGGTTCATCCGGTCTTCAGCTTTCGGCTCTTTCATTGGGCGCCTGGGTAACATATGGGTCCCAGGTGGGGGAAGATATCGCGCACGAATGCATGCTCGCCGCATGGGATGCGGGCGTGAACTTTTTTGATAACGCGGAAGCGTACGCCAGCGGCGACGCCGAAGTGGTGATGGGGAATGTGATCAAACGGACGGGGTGGAAACGTTCCGATCTCGTGATCTCGACAAAGATATTCTGGGGGGGGAGAGGTCCGAACGACCGCGGCTTATCAAGAAAACACATCATCGAAGGCGCGGACGCGGCGCTTGCCCGGTTGCAGATGGACTACGTCGATCTTGTTTTCTGCCACCGCCCGGACCCACGTACACCGATCGAAGAAACCGTGCGCGCGATGAACTACCTGATTAACCAGGGGAAGTGCTTTTACTGGGGAACGAGCGAGTGGAGCGCCCAGCAGATCATGGAAGCCGTAAGCGTGGCGAGGCGGGAACACCTGATAGCCCCTCAAATGGAACAGCCCCAGTATCACATGTTGCACCGGGATCGGGTCGAACGCGAATACAAGCGGCTCTACGAAGAGATTGGATTGGGGACCACTATCTGGAGCCCCCTGGGCAGCGGTTTGTTGACCGGTAAATATGACAACGGTAAAGCGCCCGCGGAGAGCAGGGCAAATGTGCGTGGTATGGAGTGGATTCGAGACAGACTGGTTGGGGCGGACGCAAAAAGGAATATTCCCGTTGTCAGGGCACTTGAGGAAGTGGCGGACAAACTTGGATGTACGAGAGCCCAACTGGCGATCGCCTGGTGCCTGAAGAACAAGAACGTCAGTAGCGTTATCACCGGTGCGTCCCGGCCGGAACAGGTAGTGGAAAACATGAAAGCGTTGAAAGTTGCGAAAAAATTGAAACAGCCGGTTCTCGACCGCATCGAGGCCATCCTGTGTAACCGCCCGGACCCGGAAGACGATTTTCGTTAGGAGAAGCAGATTGAGTGTCAGAAAAGAATACGACTCGCTGGCGGACGCGTTCAGACGCTGGGGATATCTAGCGGCTGATCTGGATCCGCTGGACAGGGTTTCCCCGTACTACCACCCGGACCTCAAAGAGGCGATCGACAGTAGCGAGCCCGCCGACGTGGAGAAGTGGAAAAAGATCTACAGCGCTTCCGTGGGTGTGGAATTCATGCACATGATCGATCGGGACCAGGTCGACTGGATGCGAGAAACCGTCGAAAAGGGGCCGGAGCCCGTCAACAGCCGCTGGATCCTCGGTCGTCTCATGGAATCCGAGCTGTTCGAACGGTTTTTACATTCGCGTTATGTGGGCAGCAAGCGATTTTCCATAGACGGCATTGCGGGGCTGATAACACTGCTGGATTCAATTTTGAACTCTTCGGCCGAAAACGGAGCCGAATACCTCTATCTCGGAATGAGTCACCGCGGCCGTATCAACATCATGAAAAACATCGTCAATATACCCACTGCTCGCATTTTTGCGAGTATGGAAGATGTTGACCCGAGAAGTGTGCTCGGGGCCGGCGATGTGAAATATCACATGGGCGCGACCGGTCGTTACGAGACAGTCGG
>CAYUDF010000507.1:0-3232 GCA_964443465.1 uncultured bacterium | reverse complement strand
CCCGTTTGTTGAAAAAGTATGGAAGAGGAGTGCGGAACTGGGTGACAAAGGGTGTACCGTTGTGATACACGGCAAGGCGACCCACGAAGAGACGCGGGCGACTTTTTCACACAGCATCAGGGAAGCGCCGACCGTGGTTGTGCTCGACCTGGAGGAAGCCCGCCTGCTGGCCGACGTGATCCGGGGATCGGTTTCTTCCGATGAATTCAACCACCATTTCGGCCACAAATGTTCGGATGGTTTTGATCCCGACGTGGATCTCCGCCGGATCGGTGTCGTTAACCAGACAACAATGCTGGCCGCGCAGACACGGGAGATCGCCGCGGTGCTCCGTGGCGCCCTGGAAAGCCGGTACGGGAAAGAAAACATCAACGATCATTATGCCGACACGTCCGATACTTTGTGCTACGCTACCAACGAAAATCAGAACGCTACTTACGCGCTGATCGACAAGGGAGCGGATCTGGCGCTGGTTGTCGGCGGGTACAATTCGTCAAACACGTCTCACATCGTGGAACTGTGTGACGCGGCGATGCCGACGTTTTTTATTAAGGGTGAGGAAGAGGTCCAATCGGCGGACAATATCCGCCACTTCTCCCTGGAGACCCGTCAGACGGTCGTTACCAGAAACTGGTTGCCGGAAAAGCGGCCCGTGGAGATTGTGCTTACGTGTGGTGCGTCCTGTCCCGACGCCATTCTGGAAGGTGTCATGGTTCGTGTATCCAGACTGTTCGAGGATTCGCGCGAACCGGCGGCCGTGCTGCGGGACTACCTGGATTCCTGAGCGAGGTGAATCAAACCGTGACTGAAGAAAGACGGTTCATTCGGTCCGCGTCGGTGTTTCCCGTCGACGACGCGACCGAATCGGCAAATTACTACAAAAACACACTGGGATTCGAAATCAGGGTACTGTTCGGCGATCCCGCTTTTTACGCGGTGGTGCAGAGGGAAGGCGTCCGTATCCATCTCTCTGAGCGGGAGGATACCCGGCGAAAGATCGAACCGTGTTCGGTATACATATTTGTAAACGACATCGACGATATCTATGAGGAACTGCGCGGCAGGGGAGTGGAAATGTTTTCTCCGCCTGAAGACCAGTCCTACGGAATGCGGGAATTCGAGATGTCAGACATCAACGGCCACTTCCTGGTTTTTGGCCAGGCCATAGATAATTCTACGTCGGCCTCGCGCGGGTGTTGATAGTGCGAGACGCAGGTCGCCTGGCGGCGACGTAGAATATGGCGATTTGTACTGACAGTGTATTCACGTTCGAGGCTCAATTCGCCCGAGTGTCACGACTGCAGCACAATCGCCATCAATCCTGAATTTCAGCACTGGAGACAAGTTGAGATCCACGGTTTTACTGGCGGTGCTTCTGGTTCTGGTCGCAACCGTCGGAATCGGCGGTTGCGGCAGCAGCAGCCTTGTAAAAAACAGCGGATTAAACATCCTTCTCATCGTCATGGACACCGTTCGGGCGGACCGGCTGTCGTGTTACGGAAATGCCCGGACGACAACACCGCTGGTGGATATGCTCGCTCAACGGGGCGTACGTTTTGAAAACTTCTATGCGAATTCCGGCTGGACCCTGCCGTCCCACGCATCGCTGTTTACCGGAATGTATCCGGTGGGGCACCGGGCGACGCAGGAGACGTTGAAACTGGAAAACCGGGCGCCGACCCTTGCCGGAATCCTGGGCGATGCCGGATACAAAACGATGGGGTGTTCGACGAACGGGGTTGTGAGCATCAACAGTGGCCTGGCACGGGGTTTTGAACAGTTCCTGGAAGTTTTCCGGCCGGCCGTGCGGACCGAAGTCATGCGGGGGAAATGGGGGCACCCCAACAATGTGGCCTTCGAGTCGTTTCTTGCCCAAACGGATCCGACACAGCCTTTTTTTGTATTTCTCAACTACATCGAACCCCACGCCCCGTATCAGCCTCCGGAGCCGATCCGGTCGAGATTCGCGGGCCCGGATTATACAGAAGACCAGGTTCGCGCCGCCATGTCGACGACAATGCCGGATCACTACATGCACAACAAAATCGCCGAAAACCAGTTTGACCTGCTGGACCGGATGTACCAGGCGGAAATCAATTACGTAGACCGGGCGCTCGACAACATCTACGACACGTTGCTCAAGGACGGCCGCCTGGGTAATACCATTGTTATCGTCACGTCCGACCACGGGGAGAACCTGGGCGACCACGGACATTTTGCCCACGTATTCAGCATTCACAATTCGTTGCTGCACGTCCCGCTGGTGGTTGTATTCCCGGACCTCGCCCACCAGGGCACCGTCAGGCGGGAAACGGCTCAACTGCTGGACCTGTTTCCCACGATTCTGGACTGGTGTGGCGTGACCTACGACGGGCGCGTGGACGGACGGCCGCTTTTTGAGGCCGGCGCCGAATCCGAAAACCGGTACATAATGGCTGAATACTACTATCCCAGCCAGGTCCTGGCTGTATTTGATCCGGAAGAACTTTTGTCAAACGTCGAAAGTTTCTACCCGTTCATGAAACGCCAGCGCGCGATCCAGAATAGCGAATACAAACTGATATGGGGTTCCGACGGCAGCCGTGAGTTGTACGACATCTCCCGGGACGCCGGGGAGTTGAACAACCTTCTGGTGGAGGATCCGTCTCACCCTGCGCTGGATCCTCTGGTAGAGGAACTGGAACGGATGGTCAATATCGGTATGGGAGAGACACCCCTCGATTCGGTGCCGCCGGTGGGTTGGCTGGGACCCGGTTTCGAGCAACACATCCAGGACGAAGAACTGCTGAAAAAACTGCGGAGCCTGGGGTATATTCGCTAATCGATCGGCTGCCCCGACAAGGTGACAACCAGCCGGCGACCGCCGCCCCGATTGCGGTGTTCGCACAGGTAGATCCCCTGCCACATACCCAGATTGAGTCTACCCCCGGTGACGGGTACGGTAATCCCGCTGCCGATAACAGAAGCCTTGATATGCGCGGGCATATCGTCCGGACCCTCCATGGTGTGTTCGTAATACGGAGCGTTTTCGGGGATCATCTGGTTGAAGTGGGATTCCATATCCCTGCGCACCGAAGGATCGGCGTTTTCATTGATACATACCGACGCGGACGTGTGTTTGACAAAAATGTGGGCGATTCCGGCGCGGAAATCGCGGATCTCCGGGATCTTGTCGCAAATTTCCTGTGTGACAAGGTGAAATCCCCGCGGTTTCGGCGCCAGGTCAATTTCT
>CAYUDF010000506.1:0-3234 GCA_964443465.1 uncultured bacterium | reverse complement strand
GGTCTGCTCGAAGCCAACGTCAACGACATTTTCTTTGACGAAGACACCGAGCTGTTCTGGATCGCTTTTGCGACCAAGGGCCTGGCCGTTGTCGACGTGGACGCCAGTTCATGGACTTACATAAATATGGAGCACGGTATTCCCAGCAATATCACTTACGCGATTATAAAAATAGATGGCGCCATCTGGGTTGGAACACAACGTGGCGTCGCACGCGAGTTGTCGGACGGCACGTTTCGTGGGTATGGCCGTTCGGGCGGTTTGCCCGGCGAACGAATTCGGTCGACGTTCAGCAATGCAGACAACGTACTGTGGAGCGCCATTATCGAAGGTGGCGCGGTGCTGCTCGATCCGACTTCAGCGCAATAAACTGGAATCTACTGAAAATTCTGAAGAGGGGCACGGCCGGTTGGCCGTGCCCCTTTCGTTTAAGAGGACTATTTGATTTCCAGGAACTTGGGAAACCGCGTCAGATTTTTAACGCCGCCGGTATCCACAAGCACTGTATCTTCGATACGCATGCCGCCAATCGGGTAGTAATACAGCCCCGGTTCCACCGTGACCACCATGCCCCTGCGCAGCACCAGGTTGTTTATCGCGATGCGGGGCGGTTCGTGGATTTCGAGTCCGAGCCCATGTCCGGTGCCGTGAAAGAAACCCTGCATACGCCCGTCGATTTGTCCGGTTTTGAAACCGCGTTTTTCAAAAAGGTCCATGATGGCCTGGTGAATGACCCGGGTTTTCATCCCCGGTTTGATCATTCTCAGACCGAGCGCCTGGCCCGCCTTGACGGTGTTGTACATCTTCAACACTTCGTCGGGCGCCTTGCCCTTGACGACGGTTCGGGTGATGTCGCCAAAGTATCCTGATTTTTCAGATCGCGGAAAAACGTCAAATATCAACGGAGAGTGCGCCCGCACCGGACCGGATCCGACGTCGTGGGGGTCGCATCCGCATTTACCCGGTGCGATGATCGTGTGCTTGGGAATGCATCCGAGGTCAAATATCGTTCCGTTGACGACTTCGCGGAGTTTTTCGGCGGTCAACTTCTTGCCCCGGTAATAAACCCAACCGTTCCGAATTGAGCTCTTGCGCACAACGTCCAACCCCGCCTGCAGACCCTTCTCCGTGATCGACATCGTTTTGCGAATCTCTTTAACTTCCGCCGGGGTTTTGATGATGCGTTTAGTGAAAAAAGGACCGGTCACCACTGTTACACCGATGCCGTTTTTCCGAAGGCGGTCGGCGACGCCGGCCGGAAATTCTTCGGGCACCCGGACACCGCGGATCCTGAGGTCGCGGAGGGCGACGGCGATCACGTCCGCCGGACCGGGTGTGCGGCGGTACCGGGCTTTTGCCATTTCTGTGTATTTTGACAGCGACAGAACCTGGTTGACCGTGGTCTGTTTTCGCGCCCGGTCGATCTCCAGGTCACTCATTACCAGAATGCGTCGCCCGCCGGCCGTCTGAATAAATATAAACGGATCGGGGCAGAAAAATTTTGTGGTGTAAAGTATATTGGCGTTTGATTCGCTGTCCGCGAACAGCAATACATTTTTGCCCTTGATTCGGGATGTGAGTTGCATGGGAGTTCCTTTTCGACGAAGGGTTCGATATTGTCGTATCATATTCTGCTCTATCTTCTCAAGTGTTCCGAGCCCTTGTAAAGTATAAAGACCGGTGGGAAAGACTGTTAGATGCCCGCATAGTTTCGCGTGCGTATACGGGCTTGAAACCGCATAATAATTGTCGTATTATATGAAAAGTCTCCGATTCACCGATCCTCTCAGACGGCTAGATCGTAGCAGACGATCCATCGATAATTACCTCAACAGACAGGATAACGCAGTATGCAAGAGGGGAAGTTCGTTGATCTCCATATGCACTCGACTTTCTCCGACGGTCAGCTTGCGCCGGCGGATCTCATCAAAATGGCATCCGAAAAGGGGCTGGCGGCCGTAGCGCTGGCCGACCACGACTGCCTGGACGGCAATCCGGAATATGTCGAAGCGGCGTTAAAAGTCGGCGTCGAGTCCTTCACCGGAGTAGAGCTGAGTTGTGTCTACCAGGGCAGGGATCTCCACATCCTCGGTTACGGTGTGGATCCCGCCGACGAACCTTTGAAGGCCATGCTGAAGAAGTTTGTTGATGCGAGGGAACAACGCGGCATAAAAATCGTTGAGAAACTGGAAGCGATAGGCGTCAAGATCGACGTGGAAAAAGTGCTTGAAAACGCCGGCGCTGGAGCGCTGGGGCGGCCTCACATCGCCAGGGCTCTGGTCGAGGGAGGGTATGTGAAGGATTTCAACGAAGCGTTCAACAAGTATATCGGTGAAGACGGTCCCGCCTATGTTGACAAATACAAAATGAGCCCGGAGGATGCCGTTTATTACATCCACGGAGCGGGCGGACTCGCTTTTGTGGCACACCCGGGATTCTACATGGAAGACCTGGATGCTTTCTTTGAATTGCTGGAACGCGGGTTCGACGGGATCGAGGTTTTTCACAGCAAACACAAAAACCAGACGGCGAACCATCTGCGATCGATTGCGAATGAACGGGGATTACTTGAATCGGGAGGGTCGGATTTCCACGGTTTCGCCGGGCGTGACGTCCTCGGGGAGCCAAAGGTCCCCTACGAATTTTTCGACAGGATCAAGGAGCGTTTAAACGGCTCTGCCCTGTAACCCGCTACTCGTGAATGACGGAGTACTTCAGAAACAGCTCGTCTGCTACCCTGCGCGTTGATACCAGTTTCAGGCCGATCTGTTCGGCGGCGAGGAAACCCTTGCCGTCCAGAGTTGTTGGCGCCGTTGCGCCACCGATTAACCGCGGCGTCAGCGTAATATAGATATCGTCGACCACGTTTTCCCTGGCAAAGGCAAAGTGCAGCGCACCGCCTCCCTCCAGAAGAACTTTTTTAAACTTTCGTTTCTGGAGGTGTTGAAGGACTTTTGTGGGAGAGAGGGTCCTGCCGGGCAGCACAACGACTTCCGCGAATTTTGAAAAAAGTTTTACTCTCTTATCCGGCGCGGCGCTGGTTGTAAAAACAATTTTCTGTGTCTCAGTGTTCTGAAAGAAATCCCGCGTTGTCGGAAAATCAAGCCCGGTGCTCATCGTGATATTGACGGGATGCGGTGCAAGCCCCCTGGAGGCGCGGTTTTCCGCGAGATCCTTGTAACGTATCAGGACGGGAAAGCCGTCCCATTTCACTGTGCCGGATCCCACGATGAC
>CAYUDF010000505.1:0-3237 GCA_964443465.1 uncultured bacterium | reverse complement strand
GAACGGCACTGGCACCCAGCGGCCGTCCGGCGTCCAGCCGCCACGGCTGGCCAGGGCGTGGATGTGGGGCGAGAACCCAAGATCTGATCGCGCGGTCTGGACGACCGACACCATTCCCGGCCGTATTGCGTCGTCGTCACCTGCCGCCGCGTCGACCATCGGGGCAACCGTTTGCCACGCCGCCTGGCTTAGCTTGCCGAGAAGCTCGCGATGATGGAGAAAGTAGGGGCGCAGCATCTTCGGCACAGTGAAAACCCATTGGGCGTGGCCGACCTCGGCAACTACCTCCTCGACCAGGTATGCGCCGAAGATCGTGGCCCGCTTGGCGGCGCACGACGGGCAGAACGACCGCGTCTGACACGAGAACGCCACCAAGTACTCCGAGGCGCACTCAGGACACCGAACCCTGGCGAAGCCGCAGCTGAAGCTACCGCAGTCGACGTACGAGCTGACAATCCGGTCGAGGAATCCCCGCCAGCGACCGTAGAGCCGCTCGAAACGCTCGTCCCAGCAGCCCTTGGCCTCTTCGTAGAAAGTCTCGACGAGGCGATAAAAAGGCGTCGACCGGGGATCTCGCGGGCGATAGACCTTCGCCGCGCATGCTTCGGACATAGATTGCCCACGCTTTCTCAGCGTGGACGGTCAAAACCAGCTTCCCGCGCGGGCCTACGGGTGTCAAGCGATCGTCGCTCTGCGGGTGGTGGTGCCTTCCCCGGTGATCGGGTCTGTGGTGACAACGACCTCATCTGATTCTGCATTTGTCACGTGAATGGAGAAGTAGAGAGATCTGGGGGTTGATCCGCTGGTCGTCAGCGTCCTTTCGATCAAACGAATGTTCCTGAAGGAAAACCACCCGCCGGAGGAAGGAGAAAGTTTCACGGTTCTCAAGGGACGCGCACTGTCCTTCTCCGCCAGGTAGAGGCCGAGTCACATTCCACGGTCCTCAACTAGAATCACCCCTGAGGAACTGTTTGCCCAGCAAGGCCAGTGCCACCGCCGCGGCGCAAATCTCGACCAACGACCAGGTCACGCGCGCAAACAGAGCGAGCGCGTAGCAGACCGTCTGTTCTCCCCCGCTGCCGAGCAGGAACGCCAGGACCACTTCACGAACGCCCAGACCGGCCGGCGCGACGAGCGCGAAAAAACCGATTAGCCACGAAGCGACGAACGCCGAGGCGATCATCAACGGCGAGACCGCCTCACCGATGCCAAACACATCGAGCAGCGCGACGCCGGCAAGGCCGTAGCACAGCCACGCCGCGAGATAACATCCGGTCACGACGAGAAACTGACGGGGCGAGACCGCAACGTCGAGCGGCGGGCGACCCAGGCGCTTGAGTGACCAGCTGATCCGATTGACAAGCCAGCGGGGCCTTGCCAGGAAAATCCCGCCAAAACAGAGCATCGCGACGATGAGCGCGATGACGAGCGGCGATCTGATCTCCAGCCCGCTATAAAGCGCTAGGGCCAGGAATGGGGCCGCCGCCAGGACGAGGCTGACGTGCTCGAAAATCATCGCGCTGACAGAGGCGCCGCGCCGTACGCCAATCTGATGCGCGAGCTCCATCCGCCCGGCGAACATGAAGACCTTGCCCGGGATATACTTGCCCAGATTGGGTGCGAGATAGCTCAACACCGCGAGGCGAGCTTTGCCGCTGTAGCCGTGGAGCCTGAGCACGTAGAACCAGCCGAGGGTCAAGAAGAAGAACATGCCGGCCAGGCAGGCGACGTGCAGCGCAATCTGCCCGGGGTATTCGAGGAACTCGACCCGTTCGAGCGATTCCGCGTCACTGGCAATCTGGTGGAAGATGTATCCGAGCAGCGCTATAACGACGGCGATCGACAGGCTGATCTTGAATCCCCGTCTTGCTGTCAGGTCGCGCGGTGGATCGGTCGAGATCATCGGCTTCGCTTCATCCCGGGGAGCGCGCAATGGCGATGATGAACGGAAATACGGTGTAGGCCCGCTCGACTTCCGCGTACTTTCCCACGAACGACCGGAACGCATTGAGCCCCCAGAGATTGACGTGCTCGGGGTGATTCCCCAGGCGGGCAATGTCCCGTCCGCGGAGCAGGTTCATCAGGCGAAACCACGGTTCCCATGGGACGGTGAGCAGCAGGTGCCCCGCGCTGAGCTCGACGAGTCTTTGCATGAATCGGCCGGGCTGCGGCAAATGCTCTAGCACCTGGGAGGCGATCACCAGCTCGAAGCTGCGCCTCTCACGATCCCAGGTCAGCAAGTCTTGATTCAGAAACTCATACTCGGGATGGAGCGCGCGCGCGGACTCGAGCGCGTCCTCCCGGATGTCGATCGCCACCAGGTTGTCGATGATCAGATTTCTTTTTTTCAGCTGCTCGAGAAACAATCCCTCGCCACTGCCAAACTCCAGCGTTCGCGCCGGAGCGAGGGACCGGATCTCCCGCCCGATCGCATCGAACGTGCGAGCGAGCACAAAGCGCTGAATAGGATTCTTGTTGGCGTATTTGGCGACGTGCCGTTTCCCGGTGTCGCTTCTGATCGTTGAGCTCATCGGGCCCTCGCATACTTGAGCTTTCTCTTGATCACAAAGCCCTGCTCGTGATGGTGTCCTACCTTGGCGACAATCTCGCCGAGCAATCCGATCAAGACCAGCTGCATGCCGAACAACACCGCGAGCAATCCGAACAGGAGTTGATAGGAAGTTGCTTTCGATTGGAGCAGTTTATCATAGAGAACGGTTAGTGTGTATAGAGGATATTTGCCGTAGAGTCGAAGAGGGGCGCGATGGCTTTAGGCTTCCGGCGGCTATTGGTGCCCCTTTCGCGACACCGCCTCAGTCCGGCTTGCCGTGGCTCCGTTTGCCGGTTTTCGTAAACGGCCTCGTCCCAAACGTGTATCCCAGAAAATCGAAGTACTCTCGGCGTGCATCTCGGATGTCCGTCTTCTCTCGAATCAGCATTGGCCCGACTGCTCCATGACTCGATCTGTCCACTGCAAGGCTTCTCCGGCATGACCTCGGCTCAGGATCACGAAGTCATCTGCATAGGAGACAACTCGTGCAGGGAACGCCTCACTGCATCCTTTCGTCCGCCAGCGCTTCAGGAACCGGTTCATGTACAGATTTGCCAGCAGGGAGCTAACCCGCATATCTCACCGGTAGGCAAAAATGAGGCTCCAGACTTGGTGTAAAATTCTGTTGTTAAGGCAGTTACACCGAAGAAAGGAGCCCAGATCTTGCATACACAGTGTATTCCCGA
>CAYUDF010000504.1:0-3243 GCA_964443465.1 uncultured bacterium | reverse complement strand
ATCGATCACGTGCCCCTCGATCTGCACGTGGGCAGCGTCGCGGTGCGGCGACTTGTCGAAAACCGACAACCGTTGCTGACGATGCACGGCCACATCCACGAATCGACCCGTATTACCGGCAAGTGGCTGGATCACATTGGAGACACGGTGATGTACAACGGCGCGCACGACGGGCCGGAACTGCCGCTTGTTCTGTTCGATCTTGAAGCGCCGGAAAACGCCCGGCGGGAGTTGCTGTAGAGGATCTCTTCGGAATCAGGCCGCGGGCGGTCCAAGTATCAGCGGTCTCGCCGCGTCGGTAACGGCCCCGATCTTGACCGCATAACTGGTGCGGTTCTTGATGTCTTCGTCAGTGACAAAGTGAATGTCGAGAAGCCCGTCAGACTTGTAACCGGTCCTCAGGTGATTAACCTCGGCGAGAGCCCGGCTCCAGCCGGCCAGCCACAACGACAACGCTTCCCTTTTGTCCGGCTCGTTCTCCACGTGTACCAGGATATCGAGGTCACTCGCGGGACCGGCGGTCGCGTTTTTTGCGCTGCCGAACACGTACATGGCCTTAACGCCGAACCGTTGTGAAT
The DNA here is from genome assembly GCA_964443465.1 of uncultured bacterium. Classification (GTDB taxonomy): domain Bacteria; phylum Krumholzibacteriota; class Krumholzibacteriia; order WVZY01; family JAKEHA01; genus CAYUDF01. The sequence continues at coordinate 2,665 of CAYUDF010000504.1, read as the reverse complement.
CGATTCCGGAAGCGATACGTTCCGCCATGCGCAGACGCCAGCGCCAGTGGTCTTCCGGACGTTCCTCCACCCTGAAATCATCAAACGGCTCGGGTGTTTTGCCCGTTGATCGCTGGGAGAGGATACCAACGGCTTCATCCAGATCTGCGTTCATTAGCACCTTCAGAATATTCCCGTCGGCGACGGCGGGCACATCGATGACGCGGACCGTTTCTTCGAGGTGGGAATATTCCGGCACAAGGTCCTTGAATATTGATTTGGTGTATTTAAGAAATCTTTCGTTGAAAACAATCCCTTCCTCGTCAGGATACAGCGGGATGTAGCGAATATCCGCTTCGACCAGGTCCTGGAAAAAGTGGGTCCCGAACGACAGTTCGGGCACGTACTGGCCTTGTTGCCTGGCAACCTCCAGCAGAGCGGACGTATTGTTGATGTCGGAATAGGTGACGCCCACACCCAGCTTGATGTCTCCCCGGCTCCCCCAGCGTCCCGGACCGATAAGTATGAACTGCCGCTTGGGAAGCAGTTTGTTCAGTTTGCCGACCGCACGGCCGACATCCTTCAGATCGGACAGGTCGGCGATGTTGCCGTAACTCTCGGGGTCCACATAAACGACATGAGTGACGTCGGGGACGCGTCCGTTGGAAATGTAACGATTCGCGGAAAACACCACCTTGTCCGCGGGCAGATCCCGGGGAATCGGCGCCGGCGCAAAATCCGGCGTGGCGCTTTGCGCGCGGCATTGCAGCAGATAAATATGTTCCGAATCCGCCGCAAACTCGGTGTCGACCGGGTATCCCGTGCATTCCGAAAGGTACTCCAGCATGAGACGGACACGTTCCACAAAAACGCCGTCATCGATGAGCCCCTGAAACGTCACGGCCACCTCGTCCTTTTCCCAATCCGGTTCCAGCCCGGTTGGTATCCGGATCTGGTCATCACTGATTATCGAAAAAATCTTCCGGGGAATCGGGTAATCGTCCCCTGCCTCCTTGAGCAGGTCTTGAACGTTGATCGTTTCGAACAGGTTTTTCTCCAGGTTGATTACATCGATTTTCTGCGGAGAGTAGCGGACTATTTCTTCCGACGTGACGTTGACGTTTAACCCGGGTTGTCCCGGCGATATCAGCACTGGATAGTCATCGCTCAGCCTGTCAACGGCCCGGGTTCCAAGACCGGGAACGAGGCGGATCAAGCCGTCTTCGCGCTTGATCCTCGGCGACCAGCGAAACTCGTTCCGGCTGAACGCGACACCGGCAAACGCGGGTAGAAAGTATTTACCGACGCGCTCGCCCACGACCTCCTGGATCATTATCGCCATCTCTTCGTGGACATCGAGCAGGCCGCGCTCGGCCCGGTACTCGATCGGGTCGGGACCGAATATGGATGCGTACACCTCGGCGATCGCGTCCATGAGCGCTTCCAGACGTTGCTTTTTACTGCCCTGGTTTGCCACAAACAGGCTCTTGTATTTTCCCGAGAATGCCGCCCCCACCTGGTCCTCCAGCAGGCTGGAGCTCCTGACGACCAGGGGCCTGTCCTCGAAGTCGTCCAGCGCCAGCGACAGTCCCTTCACGATTTCCTGTGGAAACCGGGAATTCTTGAATACCTGTACAACCCGGCGATAGTCCCGGCGCACGGTTTCGATGTCCATGTACTTGCGGTCGTAGATGTCTTCGAGATGATTAAATCGCATGAAATCGAAAAGGACGTCCGAGCTGATGTACCAGGTTTTCGGAACCTTGATATCGGCAAAAATATCGGCGTACTCGGTGGAGCCTTTTAACAGCTTTTCGGCGAGAAACAACCCCGTGCTTTTCCCCCCCAGCTTGCCCCGGCCCATCGGCATGTAAATCACGTGTTTGAGCAGTTCGTGGAAGTCGGACACGTGGACGAATTTTTTAATAATGTTGAGAAATTCGATATCGTCGGAGAAAAACCTCCGCAACAGCGAGACGCGCACGCTCTTTCGCAACGCTTCGGGCAGCTCTTTTTCGTTTATTTCGGAGGTTTCAAACCTTTCCACTGCTGCGTCAATATCGGCGATACTCTTGTAAGAGGACTCGAGAGTCTCCACCAGGTAGCTGGCTTTCTCCTCCTCGATCCAACTCCGGATGTTACCGATCATCTCCTCTTCGCTGCAATGCGCCGATGCGATCGCGAAGGTTTTGTCGGCCATGGTCGCGACGTCGCGCAGCATTTGACGCCTCGTGGGACGGTTTTCGTCGTCCGGCGCTGAAAACGGATCGCCGCCTTCGGAGAGGAACTCGAGTAACAGTTCTTCGGCCTCGTGCGCACCCGTCCAGCACAGGTAGTTGATCATCTTCCGGGTAATTCGCGTCAACAGCCCGGGATCCGTGCGGCGCAGGAAATCCATAATGACCTGCCATTCGCTATGCACATGAGAATCAGCTGTGTTGACGGCTTTTTCCCAACTGTCGTGCGCTCGGCGGACCCGCTTCTGCAGAAGATAAAAACCAATTCTTTCGGCGACGGCGTTGATCAGCCGCTTTTCTTCCTTGAGGAATGGGCCGTCGTCGGCAGTCGGACATGACTCGCCGTAATACAATGAGACGTCCCCGATCTTTTCTCCCTCGACGATCACGTCGGCGCGTAGAAACCATTCGCTCGCCGCGAATCCCGGCGGTTGATACCGGTGGCCATC
>CAYUDF010000503.1:0-3250 GCA_964443465.1 uncultured bacterium | reverse complement strand
TTGAAGATGTAGAACTTGTTTTCACGAACGCTGAAACCGATCGCGCCAGCGACCCTGTCTCCGTCCATCAACGGTTCCGTGATGAACACGCGCTCTAAGAATTCGCCGCCACCCTCGGCCAGGGCATTCTTGGCCGCTTCGGCGACGACAACTTTGTAGGATTCGCCGTTGATCATGAGCTGCCAACGGCCCTCGTGTACGAACTTGCCTTCGTCGTCGGTCCAGATCGGCAGACCCCATTTTTCAAACAGGTGAACTGACGAGTCGACGTGACGCGCGATGTTGCCAACGAGGTCTTCGCGGGTGACGCCCATCAGGTCCATGTGGACATAATTGACGTAATCCTTCAGAGTGTTGGCGCCGTCGCAAAGGCCGACGTACTGGTTGATTGCCGAAAGTCCCATAGCGACGGCGCCGGAGCGCTCCATCGCGGCCTTGTCGACCAGGGTGACTTTCAGTCCGTTTTTCTTGGCCCAATACGACGCTTCAACTGCCGCGCCGCAGGCTGCCATACCGCCGCCGAGAATCAGCAGGTCGGTGGTGACTTCAACGGTTTCGAAATTAGCCATTATTACCATCCCTCCTGATTATTATAGGCCAAATACCTTGTCAGTACGCAGCGCTTCGGGTTCCTGAGCCAGTGCCTGGCTGTTCAGGTCGTCGTGCGCAGTGTCATAACCACCGGAAGGCGCAGCCTTCCCTTCTTCGGTCGTGCGAATGGGGAACTTGAACCGCTTGAGCATACCGTTGCGGAACTTGACAGTCCACATAATCGAATCGGTAGCACGCAGCGGAGTACATGTTGCACCCATCGGAACAAAGTCCGCATAACCGCGGACCTCGATCGCCTGAACCGGACAAATCTTGACGCAGCTGTAGCATTCCCAGCACATGTCGGGTTCCCGGTTGAAGGCTTTCATCTGATCCATGTCCAGAACCATAAGGTCGTTAGGACAGATATACTGACAAGCCGTCTTGTCGAGTGCTTTGCACCCGTCGCATTTATCTTTGAGTACGAAGCTAGGCATTAACCCCTCCTTTACACATAGGCCGTACCTTGAGCTCCTTGAACATATTGAGCTTACCGCCTGATATTAAAAAACTCCGTTATTTCTTCGTATCAGCATCCCCGGTCGCGTGACCGTGAAGCTTCACTTCGACCTTCTCCGTCAAGCCGGAGTAGTACTCGCGGAGAATGGTCAGAACTTCGGGTCGGCTGAATTCCGCAGGAACATCGCCGGCCTCGGACAACGATTTACGAAGCGCGGTGCCGCTGAGGAACAGACGATCGGTCTTGCCATGCGGGCATGTTTTCATGGAAGCCATGCCTCCGCACTTGTAGCACCAGAACGTCCAGTCGATCGGCAGCATCTTGCATTCGAGAGCGCCATCCCAGAGATTGTGATAGATATCCTGAGCGTCAAACGGACCGTAGTAATCGCCGACTCCGGCGTGGTCGCGTCCGATGATCATATGGGTGCAGCCAAAATTCTGCCGAAACAGACCGTGGAGCAGCCCTTCACGCGGACCGGCATAACGCATATCGAGCGGGTAACCGCCCGCCAGCACGCGGTCCTTGACAAAATAGTTATCAACCAGTGTGTTGATGCAATCTACACGAACGTCCGCCGGTATATCGCCGGGTTTCAGTTTGCCCACCAGCTGGTGGATGTAGATACCGTCGCTGACTTCGGCCGCGATCTTGGCCAGGTATTCGTGCGAACGGTGCATCGGGTTGCGCAGCTGCAGCGCCGCGATTGTTTTCCAGCCTCTTTCTTCGAAAACCTTGCGGCTCTCGGCCGGGCGCTGGTAAATGCCTTCAAATTCTGTCGGAAAAGTGCTTTCCGAGAGAACCTTGACGGGACCGGCGATGTTGAATTCTTTCTGGTCCATCACCATCTTGACGCCGGGGTGTTCCGGGTCGGCGGTGGTGTAGACGTGTTTGCACTCGAATTCCTTGTCGATTTTGTACGACTCGGTCACCTTCATGGTAGCCATGATTTCGCCCGTTTCGTCGACGAGGGCGATCTCGGTTCCTGGCTCCAGCTTTTTGTCGTGCGACAAGGTGATGGGAACCGGCCAGAAGATACCGTTGGTCATCTTCATGTCGGCGCAAACGCCTTTCCAGTCTTCCTGGCCCATGAAACCGTCGAGTGGTGTGAAACCACCGATACCCAACATGATGAGGTCACCGGTTTCACGTGAAGATACCTGGACTTTGGGCAGAGACTCCGCCCTTTTCAGTTCTTCTGCTCTCTCCGCACCCTCGAGCAGCAGAATCTTCAATTCCTTGCTGCCGTGGGGGGAGATCAAATTGGAAGTACTCATAGTGTTTAAACCCTCGTCCTGTAGAAAGTTTATACTGCTTATCGAACTGTATATGCTCCAGATTGAGCAAGAATGATAAAAAATTCACAAGATGCCGGAAGGCCTAAACCCTGCTGGCCAATCTCCCCGGTCTTGGAAGCCTCCTGGGACAGCAACCTGTTCGCGCGGGTTGGCGAAAGAAGAATTGGCTTTATTTGCAGGTTCTTACGCTTTTTCCAGCCTTATGAATACTAGATGTTTGTGAAAAAAATGTCAAGCAGGAAATGAGCCGATTGTCCGAAAATCCGGAAAAGATCATGAATATCATAATGTGTTATATTACAACGGGTTGCAACATTTGTATTCGCTCCAAAGGGGTCGTATTTGGCCCGGATCGGGCCTCCGGGGGTGATCTCGGGCAGGTCGCGACAGAGTGAGCTCTTTTTGCGGAAAATTCTGCCATTTTTGCCGAAAATGTAAAAATCTTTCTCTGTCCAGGCTGTACAAACTGTGGACTTTGTGAAATAATTAACTAAAATAGAAGAAATTTTTGGTCGATAACGGGGTTAACTTTCAAGTATATATTCCCGCAAACACAAAGTACGCGGCGGAAGGAGTCACACATGGCGGGCGCGCGAGTAATCGATCCTGATTTGAACTTTATTCGAAGCGTCAAAAGCGCCGGTGGGGGAACGTTAAAAAAATGTTACCAGTGCGCGACGTGCTCAACAGTCTGTAATCTCTCACCCGACGAGAAACCGTTTCCGAGAAAAGAAATGTTGATGGCGGGGTGGGGCCAGTCTGAAGAGTTGATGAGAGATCCGAATGTCTGGTTGTGTTACCAGTGTAACGACTGTACGACCCGTTGTCCGCGAGGCGCCCGGCCGGGCGATGTGCTGGCGGCGGTAAGGACTTTTGCCTACAAGAATTTTGCGTTTCCGTC
>CAYUDF010000502.1:0-3251 GCA_964443465.1 uncultured bacterium | reverse complement strand
GCTGGTCGCTGAAATGGCATCCTCGGGACGTGAGTTCAGGAAACTGGCTGAAACGGACGATGTATTTTTGAGCTACGGGGTGAGCGAAACAATTCTGGGTATGTTACGTGTTATCGACAACGACGACTCGGAAACCGAGTTCTCGACGGATGAGCGTATTGTGCTGATCAAATCCCCGGACTCCTACGACGTGGACATCGACGATGTCCTGATGACACCGCAGGAAGTAGATGACCTGATCGACACGGCAATCGAAAGGTCGTGGAAACACTTCGTAAGCGGCCGGTCCGCATTTTTTCTCTATTATCAGTACGTTTTCAACAAGGTTATCTGGACGGCGGCAATCAACGACCCGCCGGACGCGTACCCGGAAACGATTGACACCGACACGAACATCGGGGAAATCCTGGAGTTTGTGGACGAAAACGCAAAAACCCTGTTCGACGAAAAAGAAGATGTCGGAGGGATTTTGCAATGAACAAAACGGGATTGATCGCAGCAGTTATCTGCCTGCTGTTTGTCCACGGAGCGGCGGCAAACAGAGAAGGTTTCATGATCCGGTCCACAAGAAGTATCGGCATGGGCGGCACAGGTGTGGCGCTCAGTGGTCCGTACAACGCGGTGTTCTACAATCCCGCCCTGTTGAGCCGGACTACGCGGACCCACGTCAGGTTACTCGAGCTGCAGGCGGTGGCGGATGAAAACGCGCTGATGCACTACGAATTTTACGAAAATAACAGGGAGCGCCTGGAAAATATCAATCAGTTGACCGACACGGAAAAGAGCCGCCTTTTTGAGGATGTCCTGGGTGTGGCCAGGGAACAGACGACTCTGGGATTTCACGGCGCTGCTCCGCTGTCGATTGTTCGTCCCGGTTTTTCGCTGGGTTTATTCGAACGCGCCCTGGCCAGTTACTATATCCGTGAGGGTGCGTCTTCAATTCCGATTTTACACGCCGATGCCGTTGCCGAAGGGCAGGTCATGCTGGGTCTCGGCACCGGTCTTGGCAATTTTCTGGGGCTGAACCTCGGTTTCGGCATCAACCTGAAGTACCTGTATCGCGCCGTTTCCTCCGAAACCAAAGCCGTTCCAGCCCTGGAAACGGTGGAAAGTATAAGCGTCCACCACGGTTCAACGGTTGCGGTGGATCTCGGGCTGATGATTTCGGCGGGGAACTGGGCGCTGGGTGCTGGCTTTTACGACGTAAACTGGCCGGAGATCAGCTGGTCCACGAACGAAGAGAGACACGCCGGCCTGCCGGCGCCGGACAGCACGATTGCGGCCAGTTATCGCCTGGGCGCGGCTTACGAGCCCGAATTCGGTGTGCCGGGCTTTCTGGACCGGTTCAAATTCGCAATAGACGTCGATTCTCCGTGGTCGGAGGACTCCAGCTTTTTAAAGAAAATCAACATGGGGGCCGAAGTCCGGTTTGTGGGGTTCACCCGTTTACGGGGCGGATTCCACCAGGGATATCCAACCGTTGGCGGAGCTGTATCCCTGAAGATCCTGCAGATTGCTTACGCGTACGGCGGGGAGGAACTCGGCCGTCATCCCGGTCAGCTGCCGGCCTGGAATCACTACTTGTCGCTTGGTTTGGGATGGGGGTTCTAGTCTTTATCCCGCTATAACGAACAACCGGGCGTCTGCACAACAGAAACGCCCGGTTGGAGCTGGCTCGCCATAATCCAGCATGAACATGCCGCGGTTACAGGATTTGAGAAGAGTAGTTGCTGGGAAGCGTTTTAACTTTCACCCGCTTCGTGGCCGAATGAACAATAAACGCCTTGTTGTTGTTGCATTCGGGATCGCCGGGGAACATGAAAAAGCCGAGGCCCTTGGTCGAGTAACTCAGCGTATAGCCAAAAAGAACTTCGCCGTCGAAGAACTCCACCATCACTTTTTTTCCCTGTGACTGCTTCGTAAAAAACCCTTTTTTCTCGGTGTAGTCCGAGTCGCCCTCGTAGTCTTTGACAAAAAATATGGCCTTGAGCGCGCCAACTTCCACTTCGTGGACTTCGCCGTCATTGTCGGTGATATGAAATCTGTCCTTGGTCGGAAAGAAATCCAGAGTGGTGCCCTTGATGATGGCACCTTCTGTGCTCCTCGTAATAACCCTGTTTTCGTTTTGTATTTTCATAACGTGAATAATGACATGCAACTATTATACCACCGGTCCCGATACCGCGGTTGTAAGCCTATCCCGCTGCAGGAATTGAAGTACACGCAGTCGCTCTTTTAAAAATTCGTTACAACTCGAAACGAATCAGGTTTTTCAACGACGTCGCCGGGGGCTTTTGGGGAGAGAAACGCAGGAAAAAGAAACGCCGGTTCCTTATGAGGGCTTGTTGTCCTCCAGAAAGATCCGGCGTTCCTTTTTATTGCGAAAAATATCCAGCTAATCAGGGTTAGCTGATTTTTTCAGCATATGGGTAAGCGGCTCCATGATGTCAATCGGCAGAGGAAAAATAATCGTTGAGTTTTTCTCCGACGCGACCTCCGTCAACGTCTGCAGGTACCGCAACTGGAGCGTTGTGCTATTTTCGCTCATAATATCAGCGGCGTCTTTCAGTCGCTGGGAGGCCTGGTATTCGCCCTCCGCGTGAATGACCTTCGCGCGTCTCTCTCGCTCCGCTTCCGCCTGTCGGGCGATCGCGCGTTGCATCTCCGACGGCAGGTCGACATGTTTGACCTCAACAAGTGATACTTTGACACCCCAGGAATCGGTTTGCTCGTCGATGATTTTCTGGAGCTGCTGGTTGATCGTGTCACGTTCCGAAAGCAGCTGGTCCAGTTCCACCTGTCCGAGGACCGATCGCAACGTTGTCTGCGCGAGCTGGGTGGTCGCATACAGGTAATCTTCGACCTCAATGATCGCCTTGTCCGGCATCATTACGCGAAAGTACACGACGGCGTTGACTTTGACCGACACATTGTCCCTGGTAATGATGTCCTGGGGCGCAACGTCCATCGCCACTACCCGGAGAGTCACTTTGACCATCCGGTCAATCAGGGGGATCAGGATGATGAGTCCGGGACCTTTGACACCTACCATGCGGCCCAGGCGGAAAATCACGGCTCTTTCGTACTCCCTGAGGACACGGATCGCGCTGGCTAGCAGCAGGATAAACACAAATATGATGCTCAATAGTGATATGGGCATCTCAGGACACCTCCTTACGCGTCGTCGCTTTCACTTTCAGTTTTAAACCATTCACTTCGACAACCTCTACCGTTGAACCCTGTTCGATTTT
>CAYUDF010000501.1:0-3257 GCA_964443465.1 uncultured bacterium | reverse complement strand
ACCCTTGAGGGCGTTGCTGTCGCAACGTCCTCAGGGTATAAAGCGCATTATATGACACTAATGTGCTTCATTTAAGAAGCATCATCTTTCTGCTCATCGTCTGTTTACCGGCGGTGAGCCGATAGATGTATACACCCGATCCGACCGCTGAACCAAAAGAATCGGTTCCGTTCCAGTTGATATTGTGCGGTCCCGCGGAAAACACACCGTCGGTCAGGCGTGTGACCAGGCGACCGGTAACGTCGTAAACCTCCAGATGGACTTTGGTCCGCTCCGGCAGGTAAAACGAGATCGAAGTCGTCGGGTTGAACGGATTGGGAAAGTTCTGAGCCATGGTCAGTTTTCCTGCAGGCACCGTCGCGCTCCCGCGGTGCAATTCCCTGGTGCCTTCACCGGGAGTCAACACGTCCAGTTTGTAGTAATATGTTTTGCCCGCCTCGACGTTTTCGTCCACGTAACTGTAGCTGTTTTCCGAGACCGGTGTCAGGTCGTTCGCAATAACCTGCCAGTGCGAATCGGGCCGGAGGGATCGCGACAGTTGGATTATTTCGCCCGGTTCCCTGTCGAACAGCACGTACTGGAGTCTGATATTATCGTCGACCACGTCGATGGTGGCCGACTGAAACTGCGTAGCAACCACTTCATTGATCGTGATCGCCAGAGACAACTGCGTTTCCTGCCCGTCGGGGTTGGTGAATACCAGATCCCACAGGCCACCGGCTTTGCTGTAGACGTTCAACGTAGCTTCCACCCGAGCCGGATCGACCCACCGGATCGACAGCGGCACAATATCACCCGAGTCCCCAGGTACCCGCTGGGCCCCGGATGATGAGACCTTTGAGCTCTGGGTAAACCAGAGTGTTGCGCCGTGTTGTATGTTGTCACCCGTAATCGCAATGATCACAGAGACAGCGTCGTTATCGATCACGTTCGGAGTTACCGCCGATGTGGACGGCCCCACGTCCCCTGCCTTCATGAACGCCGTCATCGCCGGACCGGAATTACTTATACTCAATATCTCCACTTCGGTGTTTTTCCAGGTGTTGGAAAGAGTCGATGGCCAGGAACTGGAATCAAACGTCCGGTTATCTTCGGAGCCGGGATAAGGATCACCGCCATCGCCACGATTGATCAATCCACCGTTGAGATTAAAGTCCCCGTCGGCTTCTTCCACCACCAGCCCGCGTATCCGGTCGTTCGTTCCGTTGTTACCTTCTGGAGAATGCATGATGTGCTGGTCGGCGTGCATCACGAGCAACCCGGTACCCATCAGGTGCTGGTCGAATCCGAAAACCTGCCGGTTCTCCACCAGCCAGAATTCCTGGCGGTCAGCGACGGCTCGTGACCCGAACCAGCCATCGATCGAAGTTTCGAAATTATTCGAGTAGGTCTCTCCTCCGCCGGCAACGGTTACATCGTCCACAACAAACATGCCGCACAACGAATTGTACCCGCCGTCGTCATCTGAGAAAGCAAAATCCGACACGCCACGAAATTTAAGCGTATATGTTGCAGGAGGTGTGAGTCCCGTGAGATGGGAACTGATATCGATGTTTTCCGTCGTACCGCCAACCCCGGAATAGGACCGCAACACAGTTTCACCACCGCCGGTATCGATAATCACGTACACATGATCTCCAAACGGCTCGGTGTCCTGCTCTGTGTTGTATTGAATCGCGAATCCAAAAGTCACCGGTGTGGTGCCGTCATATACGAATTCATGTTCGAGTGTTTCGTTCCAGTTGTTTCCATACCCGCCCCCATTGAGCGACGCGGCAGGCCATCCCCGCGCTAGACCATCGGAGGAATCCAGGCCGCAGTACAGCGAGTAGTTTCCGTTAAGCGCGCAGAAAGTGGTGCGCCGGAACTGCTCGTTGGTAAATCCGAGCCGGTAGACTACGCCGGTCTCTCCGACGCTGGAGATAGACTGGAGGGCGCCGTCCCACGTCACATCGGTAGGAGTGACCCATCCCAATTCCATACGTGTCCACGCACACGGGTGCGCGGGACTCGATGGCTGGTTCCAGTTCCCGCTGCCCATGATGCCCCACCAGCCGATACCGTTGCCACCGCCACCATCCGTGTCATACAGGTCGGGCAGGCCCAGCGCGTGACCGAATTCGTGACAGAAAATACCGATATCGATAATTGTCAGGTCATCGCAGTTTTTCGACGGCTGTATTGTGTAGTCGCTGATTTTTATAAATCCGCCGCCCGCGGCTGCGTCGTTTGTTTCGTAGGGCGCTCCGTTGGATTCCGGCCAGCCCTCGTATACCCAGCGGTGCGACCAGATGTTATTATTCGAACCGCACTCGCCACCGCGCTCCGGGTGGTTGACGGAAATGAAATCAACAAAACCGTCGTCGTCGCCGGAGTTGGCCACGCCGTCGGGGCCATCATTGTCATAGATTCCAAAATCGACAAATACATCCTTGGCGTCCAGGATTTCACCCAGCAATACACCCACACGGCTGGAACCGCACAGTCCGTTACAACCCGGCACCCCCTCATAGTACGTGTCGCTTTGCGCCAGCGGAACCGGTTCGTAAACTGTGCCTGTCATGACCAGGTTTCCGTAAGAAACTTCATCGTAATATGCGGTAACCGAATTATCCGGATCTCCAAACATCTGCGTCTGCATGGTTACCGAATCAAATGGCGCGGGAATATTGTCAAACGCGCACAGAAATACGGGTACCTGGATGGTGCCGGATACAGCGTAACCAGAGGGAAGCCCCGAAACGGATGTTGGTCCGTTGGCCAGCTGCTCGGCAATGTAGCGTTCCCGTTGCTGTTTGATGCGCAAAGTTTTCTGGATCCACGCGTGTTTCATGGTAAACGCCGCGGGGTCCTTGGCTTTTTGATCAAAAAATGCCTTTGGCAGTGGGCCGCCATCTTTCGGCGACACCTGCGCACCGGCGCTGCCCACCACGAGCAGACATATTGCAAATACGACCATGGTTGTTTTTTTGAACATGATGAGTTCCCTTTGATCTGGCGAACGTCGCGTCCGCACTCTGTGGCTCGCCTGTTTCCCGATCCCGGCCTGTGCCCTCTACTTTTTGGCCAGGGTCGCGCTTCCGCCCTTCGCGGGAAGCTTCTCGGTTGTTGGTTTGCACGATACAAAACCGAGGTACGATATTCCGTGTGGATTGACACCCGGAGTAATCCTGATGACACCGCCGGCAAACTCCGGCCCGACGGTACAGGTGTATTTCATTAAATAAAACTTCCCGGGCGGCCGGCACTCGAACGCG
>CAYUDF010000500.1:0-3284 GCA_964443465.1 uncultured bacterium | reverse complement strand
GGTGGACCCCAATCTTTGGACAGTTTGGCGGCGGGGTTAAGGTGGATTCCGCAGGATATTTCATGCCGCCAATTTCTCAGTATACACCTCCATCGGTGTCTTGTCTTTAAAGGCCGAATGCGGTCGACCCTTGTTGTAGTAGTTTAGCCAGACCCCGATCTCCCGGATGGCCTGGAAGCCTGTGTCGAACTCCCGCAGATAAACGCATTCGTATTTCAGTGATCGCCAGAACCGTTCAATGAAGATGTTGTCCCTCCAGCGACCTCTACCGTCCATCGAGATGCGAACACCCGCTTCTTTGAGTACACCGGTGAAGTCATTGCACGTGAACTTGCTGCCCTGGTCGGTGTTGAAGATTTCCGGCGGACCGTAATTCGACAACGCTTCTTTGAGCGCGTCGACGCAGAAGCGCGGATCAAGCGTGTTCGACAACCGCCACGACAGTATCGCCCGGGTGGACCAGTCCATCACCGCCACGAGGTAGAGAAAGCCACGATACATCGGAATGTAAGTAATATCGGCACACCACACCTGGTTCGGTCGATCGATGCGGAGTCCACGCAGCAGATACGGATAAATCCGGTGCTCGGGATGCGGCTTCGACGTGCGAGGCGTCTGATAGATCGCGACAAGCCCCATTTTCCGCATCAATCGTCGGACACGCTTGCGATACACCGCGTAACCGCGGCGGCGAAGGTGCCGCGCCATCTGTCTTGATCCGTACCACGGCGTATCCAGGAACTGCTTGTCGATCACGCGCATCAGTTCGAGGTTCTCGTCACTCTCGCCCCTGGGCTCGTAGTAATACGATGACCTTGAGATCCCCGCTAGTTCGCATTTGCGAACGATGCTGAGCCGCGGATGGTTTATGCCAACCGCTGCTACCCTCCGATCGTGGCTCAACGACCGAAGGCTTTGGATAAAAAATCATTCTCCACGCTGAGCTTCCCGATCTTCGCGTGGAGTTCCTTGATCTCCGCCTCCCGCGATGCATCTCCGCTGGCTTGCTTCTTCGAGAACAACTCCGGCAGATTCTCCTGGGCCCGTCTCTTCCACTGGGAGATCATATTCGGGTGAACATTGTGTTTCGCCGACAGCTCGGCCAGTGTGTGGGCACCGGACAGCGCCTCCAGCGCCACTCGCGCCTTGAACTCCGCTGAGAAATTACGTCTTTTTCCCATGGATCCTTCCTCTCGTCTTCAGGCTCGAATCCACCTTAACACACTGTCCGAATTCCGGGGTCCACCTCTATACAATGCCTTCACCTGTCCCCATGTCGTCGTCTCGACGGGAGTCGGCCACGGTGGCCAATACCAGTAACAGCCACAGTTTTCGTCGGTGTTGACGAGACTTACACCACCCTCCGGGAAATACTTGATCGGCGAGGGAAGTGTGCAGTCCACAGCTTCAATCTCGCCGGTAAGCGAACCCGGATCCGGCACAACCTGAATCCGCGCGCAGTTCGGGGCCGCTGATCCAAAAAAGTTGGCAAATCCCAGGTGGGTCGGAGCCGACATACACGCGCCGTAACCCAGCGAAATTCCGAGGGTGCTGGATCCGATGCTAGTAGCGGCGTTCCAGCTATCGCCCAGGTGCGTCCACGGCAGACCGCCGAGGTCCAGTTTCCACTGCGAAGCGGTTGTTCCGTCGTGCTGCATGTGTACGAAGTGGACCTGAACCAAGCCCCCTTCATCAACGAATTCGCAGGAGGTTGCGGTGGCATCTGTAAACAAACCAATCGTACCCTGGGCGCTCTGCCCAAACGCCGTTCCGGTCGTAAGCACGATTAAAACCAATATCAGTGACGATCGTTTCATAAAGTGCTACCTCCGGAGGCCGCTTTTCGGAGCGGTCTCGATCATTTATACAACGCCTTTACAGCGCCCCAGGTTGTTGGATTTACCGGGACCGGTCCACATGCAGGATTCGCGCAGAACTCGGGATCCGGATTGATCAAGGTCGCTTCACCAATCGGAAACAGTTTTGTGGGGTTACGTGGGTCACAATCCACTGATTCGATTTTGCCGCTTATACAATCCGAACAGGGAACGAATCTGATAATTGAACAACTGGGTGCATTTGAGCCGATAAAACTGGCAAACCCGAGATAGGTCGGCGCGGATAAACAACTCCTGTAACCAATCGAGATTCCGGAAATAGTTGTTCCGATTGTCACACCGATAATTGAATCGCCAAGGTGTGTCCATGGCAGTCCTTGCAGATCCAGCTTCCATGCCGACAGGGTTGCACCACCGTGGTCAACATGAAAAAAGTACAACTGGATCAATCCACCATTATCTATCACACCAGGACAATACGATCCTGTGTCGTCAATTGCGATCCGGATCGCGCCGGCCTGCCCCGAAGCTGTGCCTGCGCATATAGCCAGACAGAGACACACAATTATCAGATACTTCATGAAAGCCTCCCTGTGTGAAGATGGGCAAGGAGTTTCAGACTTCTTGCTCTGATATTAATATAGCAGCTAAATCTGGATCTTGAATACGAATTTGGGGATCAGGGCGCCGACGAACGAAAAGATGATAAACACCACCAGCCAGTGGGTGGCCCAGCCAAACAGTTCGTACTCGGTCGATGGATAGTGGAGTGAGACCGCCTTGATCGGCGACTCTGACGGGATCATGGGCAGGGAAGGGTGAAAAAACGGATCAAAAAACGATCCTGCCGTGCGCGTATAACCGATGGTACCGTTGGTCTCTTCCGCCCGCACGGGGAAGTTGTAGTCGGAATCAGCCACCTTGATGTGCATCTGGTGGGTGCCGGGTTCGTTGGCCACCAGGCGCCAGTGGATCTGTCGCGCCGTGCTGGAGCGCACCGGCCGGGAGTCGACAAGAAGGCCGTCGTCCAGTTGCAGGCTGAACGGGACGACCTTCGGATCACTGCCTTCCTGAAGCGTGACCGACAAAAGCGCGTGATCGCTGGCCTCGAGGTGGCGGCGTCCGTATCGTTCGTCGAACTGCACAAAAACAGGAAGCACAAACAGGAGCAATACAACGATGGGTTTGAGGCTCACGCGCAGATAGACGAGGTTGCTCCACAGAGCGGCAAACAGCGCCTTGTGGATCAGAACGATATCGTTCTGGTAGATTCGCATCTCCAGGATGCGCGCCTTGAACTGGTCGCGTGTCGCCTTGATCTTTTTCTGATCGGACGTCGCCTTGAACAGAAACATAAGCGCCACGCCTGTCACAAGCGACAGCACGGCCAGTGCCAGCGTGCGCTCGTTACCAAAAGGCAATACCAGAACGTCGAACAGCTTTGTG
>CAYUDF010000499.1:0-3289 GCA_964443465.1 uncultured bacterium | reverse complement strand
ATCAGCGGAAAAACCGGCATCCGCGCCGACGACATCCCCAGATAACTTCCCGAGTCGGGCCACAACAGCGCTTCGTTCTGCGGGGGCCAGCCCAGCACGATGGCAAGCACAACAACAACCGCGGCCCAGATGCGCTGGTTTTTCAGCAGCGGTATGACCCGGTCACGATCTATCTTCGCCAACATTGAGTTCATCGGTGTATTATACCAGACCTTCGCGAAAATCGCCGCCCACAGTTATACGACGGCGCAGAACTGCTTATTTATTATTAAACTTACCGTTTCCGTTTTGATTTGCGCCGTTTGCCGGGCCGGCGGTTGACCGCGGCCGCCGGTGCCGGTGTTGCTTCCATCCGCAGCCGGACGAGGCGGTAGAGCCAGAATATCATCAACAGAAAAGCTGTTTTGTAACCGATCAACGCCAGGATACAGTGCCGCGCCATCTCCGTCGCGTCACCGTGGTACCCCACATACGCCTGAACATAGGCTCCGGCCATCAAGGCGGGCACCAGGAGACTCTCCGGCGTCAATCGTTTCAACACCACAAAGCTCACCAGCGGGGCCAGCGCGCCGGCCAGCCATAACCACCACGGCAGGTACACGATGTTGTAGTAAAAATCCGCCAGACGGCTGAACGACCGCTTCTGCATGCCGTTGTCGTACTCCGGGTACGGGTAGTTGACATTGTCGGCCATCACCCCCCACGCCTGCGTAAACGACAGCGTGCCCGACAACAGCCACGACCGGTACGATGGCGCGCCCCGTTTCCTGAACCAGTCGGCAAACGGCGGTGATGCCGCAAACATTTCTTCCTTGTTACTGGCGCTTTTCCTGTCGACGAAACTCATGATGGTCATGTCAACCGGCATGCCGCGGTCGACAAAATAGATCAGCCTGCTGTTGTCGTGCATGATGCGGTTGAGATAAACGTTTAAAAGCGACGTCTCCCTCAGCGAGCTGCCAACCGTTTTTCCGTATACACCCCACGAAAAAAGAACCAGGGCCGCAACCCCCGCGGTGATTATCATCTGCCGTTTTCCCCGCAACACAAAAGGCACAATAAAAAACGGCAACATAAAAACGTTGGTCGACCGTGTGAACGAATACAGAACAACCAGCAGGCACCACACAACGAATCTTCGTCGCGTCCACTTTTTGACCAGCCAGATCGTAGCTGCAAGTGCGGCGGCAAACAAACTTATCGAAAGTGACTCGGACAAAACAGTGTGGTTCCACAGGGTGACGGGCCAGGCAAGCGACAACAGCACCGCCAGCAACAGACCGGGAATCCCGGCGACCACAAAACCGAGCACCACCCACGCGCCGAGAGAAAGTAGAAACTGGAAACAGATCAGCAGATACGAATCGCCCATCACACGGGCCAGCGAAGAATAAACGGGCAGACGGGCGGGTGAACCGGCGAGATAGGCCTCCGAATCGGGCCAGACAACCGGGGACTGGGATGCGGGCCAGCCGACAAAAAGGGCCAGCAACACAATCAGGCCGGCCCACACTCTGTGGTCGAAGATTAAAGATTTGAGGCGGTCGGATTGGACCATGAAAATGATTCCTGCTTACCGGGCGGAATGCCTCACAGACCAAACTGGATGGCGACGCCGCAAACCACGATCACGGCGCCGGCAATGGCGTGGCCGTACCGGCCGAGCCGGCCAAGCCCGGTGGTCGGAAGCAGAGCCAGTCCGTACGTCGCCACAATAACCACCGTCACCATTGTCGCAATGGTTACAAATGCAAACACGGCGGCCACCAGTGCAATCGCTCCCGCGCTGTAGTTGGCGGCTGGAAACATCAACAACGGAATCAGTGGCTCACACGGCCCCAGCACGAATATCACAAACAGCGCCCAGCCGGATAACCGCTTGCCCTGTTGTTCATGTGGATGCGCGTGTTCCTGTTTGTGGGAGTGCTTGTGCAGGTGCTCCGTGCCGTCGGTGTGAACGTGGACGTGTGTGTGGGGTTTGTTGCGTGCGGCACGTACCAGCCCCCATACACCGTATACCAGGCCAAATGCAATCAGCAACCACGCCGCCGCTTCGCCGCGCGCGCTTTCGATAAAACTGAGCCTGCTCATCGTAAATCCCGCCGCAATCCCGATGGCGCCCAGGCCGATGGAACCGGCCACGTGCCCCACACCACACAGCGCCGTGACACCCACTGTCTTTTTCATCGACCAGCCCCGCGACCGGGCGATCGCCACAAACGGAAGATAGTGATCGGGTCCCAGGAGCGTATGCACCAGGCCGATCGTTGCGGCTGTCCCCAGAAGTATCAACAGTTCGTTTGTCATGGTTTGTTACGGGGTCATCCGGTTCACTTGTAATTCTGAATCTCGTCGTGCTTGAATTCGATCGGGATACCCGCCGTGCGGAACATATCTTCCGATTCCGCGCCGGCGTGGTATTTGCGTTCACACACCACCCGATGGATACCGCTGCTGATGATAAGCATAGCGCAAACACGGCACGGTGTCATTCGCGTATACAACGTCGCGCCGTCCAGACTCACGCCACGTTTCGCCGCCTGGCAGATGGCGTTCTGTTCGGCGTGAATCGTCCGGACGCAGTGTTCGGTGACCGAACCGTCTTCGTGCCACACCTTCTTGTACTGGTGGCCGTCCTCATCGCAGTGCGGAAATCCCGGCGGTGAACCGACGTACCCGGCCACCAGGATCTGGTTCTTGATCGCTATCACGCACCCGCTCTGTCCCCGGTCGCACGTCGCGCGCCTGGAAATGGTGTCGGCTACCTGCAAAAAATAGTCGTCCCACGACAGTCTGCTTTGTTTCGGCTGGTCACTGGCTTCGCTCATCCGCCCGTTATCCTTTCTTCTGGTCCTTTATTTTCTTTTCGATTTTCGCCCACGTGTCGCGCAACGTCAGGGTGCGGTTAAACACGGGTTTACCCGGCGCGCTGTCGATGCTGTCGAGCACAAAATAACCCTGGCGCTCGAACTGGTAGTTGATTTCGGGATCCGCTTCGGCCAGTCCCGGTTCGAGTTTACACCCCGTCAATACCTTGAGCGATTCGGGATTGAGGTTGTCCTTGAAGTCCTCGCCCTCGGCGACCTCGTTGGGGTTTTCTTTTGTAAACAGGTGGCCGTACAGTCGCACTTCGGCGTCTACCGCGTGGGCGGCCGAAACCCAGTGAATGGTACCCTTGACCTTGCGCCCGTCGGGAGACTGGCCGCCCTTGGACTCGGGATCGTATGTACACCGCAATTCGACGACGTCACCCGCGTCATTTTTGACAAAATCGGTGCAGGTGATGAAG
>CAYUDF010000498.1:0-3299 GCA_964443465.1 uncultured bacterium | reverse complement strand
CACGTTTAACGCGATCAATCGCCCGATTACGTCGGTTTGGCTCAATATCTTCAGAGTGTTTGTTCTGGGGATTCCGCTGGCGTATCTCGGTGCGCGGGTATACGGCGTGAACGGCATATTTACGGGAGTTGTAATAGCCAACGTGTTGATCGGTATCGCGGCGCTTGTGACCGTAAGGAAGTTCCTGTCGATCTGTCGGGTGGAGATGGAGGCGTAACGACTGCCCACTTGCTATGGCGTTGGCGGGCTGATTTTGCGCATCAGCAGGTCCCGGATACTACGCGTCAGCTCATCCGGGGTGAACGGTTTGTGGATAAAAGCTGCCGTACCGTCGGTGGTACAACCGTCGGCGACCATTTCCTCGGCGTACCCCGACATGTATAACACCCGTGTCTGGCCCAACCGGTCGGAGATCTGGTTGATGAATTCAAGACCACCCATGCCGGGCATCACTGCGTCCGTAAGCACCAGATCGATATTTTCCCCCGTGTTTTCAAACACTTCCAGCGCGCGGAATCCATTGCTGGCTTCCAGGACGTGGTATCCTTTGTGACGCAGGATATCTCCCACCAGTCGCCGGACACCTTCTTCGTCCTCGACGACCAGAATAGTTTCATTTCCTGTCACCGAATTGTCTACGGAAACTGGTTCGGGCTCTGATTGCTCGGTCTCGTTTATACGCGGCAGGCAAACATAAAACGTAGCGCCGTGACCTGGTTCGCTTTTCACCCACACACCGCCACCGCTCTGCTTGATGATACCGTAAACCGTCGAAAGCCCCAGGCCAGTGCCCTTGTGAACATCTTTGGTCGTGAAGAACGGCTCGAATATTTTCTGCTGGGTATCGTCGTCCATTCCCGTTCCCGTGTCGCTGATCGATATCTGGATATACGATCCGCCCTTGAGAGTGTCGATTGTCTCCGGTTGCTTATTAGATTCGTCCAGGCCCCGGGTCTCGATAATGATTTTGCCACCGCCGGGCATCGCGTCGCGAGCATTGACGACCAGGTTCATAATCACCTGCTCGATCTGGCCGGGATCGGCTTTGACGTTGCCGAGATCCTGCTCCAGGCGAAGATCGATTTCGATTGTCTCTCCGATCATTGGGGCCAACATCCGGCCCATGTCCTCAATCAATTTGTTTACGTTCAGCACCCGTGGTTGAAGGAGTTGTTTGCGTCCGAACGCAAGCAGCTGGCGTGTTAGCGATTCCGCGCGGCGGGACGCCTCCATGATCTGACGAATGTCTTCCTCGACGGGACCGGCCTCCTTGATTTCCCTCTGCACCAGTTCGCCGTGGCCCTGGATCACCGTCAGCAGGTTGTTCAGGTCGTGGGCGATACCGCCGGCCAATCGTCCGACTGCGTCCATTTTCTGGACCTGGAGAAACTGAACCTCCAGCCGCTTTCGTTCGGTCACATCGCGAATAATAACCGTAAAGAGGTGACGTTTTTGCACGCTGAATTCACCGATAGACAACTCGAGGGATCGCTCGTCGCCGTCCACGTGGATTCCCTGAAACGAAATAGCGGATTCTGTTCTGGTACTTTCCATCAGAGTGGCCAGACCGTCCGCCTCGCGCGGAAACTCCGGTATCAGGTCCGTCACGCTGGTGCCGGTCAGGTTGTCGGGTGAATGCCCGAAAATCCTTGCCACCGAGGCGTTGGCCAGAAAAATGGCCCCGGATTCGTCAATTGTTATGATGCCTTCGTGGGCGGACTGGGCCACAACCCGGTATTTTTCCTCGCTTTCGCGCAATTCGATTTCAGCGCGTGTTCGTTCCGCGATATGGTCACGCAGTTTTGTGTTGATCTCGTCCAGTTCCCGGTTGCGCTTGAGAATATAGTGTGTGCGAAGCCGGTGCAGCGAGAGCAACGTCAGCAAAAATACCACCACACCGAGTGAACGGAACCACCACGTGCCCCAAACGGGCGGAACAACCGTAATTTCCAGCGTAGTTCCGACGTCATTCCAGACGCCGTCGGCGTTCGCCGCCTTGACGCGCAGCCTGTACTTGTCCGGCCGAAGATCTGTAAAAGTGATAAAGCGGCGATTACCGATGTAGTTCCAGTCGTCGTCGAGTCCTTCCAGTTTGTACGCGTAAGAGTTCCGGCTGGGTAACGCGTAGTGCAGCGCGGCACAGGAAAAAGTCACAACGTCGTCGTGGTGGGACAGGGTTATACGAGACGTTTCAAAAATCGGTTTCTCCAGCAGTTTCCGCCCGTTGGAATCGGTGCCGATTGGCACCGGTTGATAAGAGATCTGGAGACCGGTGATCACAACCTCGGGGGCATGAGGATTGGGTTTAATTTTGTGCGGGTAAAAACTGTTAAAACCGTTAATTCCGCCGAAAAACATCTCTCCCGATGGACTTTTGAAATACGCGCTGGCGTTAAATTCGTTGCTCTGGAGACCGTCGTTGACATCGAAGTTTTGGAAGGTCCGGGTCTCCGGATTGAATCTGGAGATACCATGATTGGTGCTGAGCCACAGATTTCCGAGATCGTCCTCGAGGATGCCGTAAACGACATTGTTGGGCAGGCCGTCTTTTTCCTGGTAGTGCGCAAATCCTCCTGACATCGGATCGAACCGGTTTAATCCCCCGCCGTAGGTGCCCGCCCATATCCGGCCGGTTGCGCTCTTGTGTATCGTTAATACAAAATCGGAACTCAGACTTGATGTCTCTTCCCTGTTGTGGCGATAGAACCTGAACTTTCCAGAGCGGCGGTCCAGTCGCAATATCCCGGTTTCGACCGTCCCCACCCATAAAATTTCCCCGTCGTCCGGCTCGAGGTCTCGTACGCCGCTTTCGGAGAAAACAAGTTCAAATCGATCGACGGAAGGATCAAATCGGCTGAGCCCTGCGTCGGTGCCGATCCACAGGAGTCCGGACGGTTCGGCCCATATGGTGTAAACAGTTTTTCCAGCCAGACTGCCTGGATGGTCCTCATTGAATGGATAAGATGTAAAAGTCTCGGTTGGTTTCTCTAAATGCACCAGCCCCGCACCCTCCGTGCCGATCCAAATCGCGGTTCCGTTGCTCTGTGGGTCTTCGCAAATCGTGTACACATTATCGGTTGGCAGTCCACTCGGATGGGGGCTGTTGTCGTCCAGGTAGTGGGTCCGGGCGCCCGTTTGACTGTCCAGCCGGCCGAGGCCATAATAACCGCCGACCCACAGGGTACCTTCCCGGTCTTCGTAGATGGCGCGCACACTTCGGGATGCGTGATCGGCGCTTCCCGAAGTTTCGAGTTCGTACAGTGAAAACTTGTGGCTCTGGGGATACCAGATATCCGCCC
>CAYUDF010000497.1:0-3308 GCA_964443465.1 uncultured bacterium | reverse complement strand
TTTATATACTGACTGAAGACCCCAAAAAGAGACCGCCCGGCTCGGGGCCGGGCGGTCGTCAGGGAATTATGACTCGCCGGGATCGAGTTTTTCGTCTCTATTGCTCCTCACAATTGCCGCCGACAGTAATATTTCGGCCCACGGTGATCCCAGATGTGAAAGATTCCACGTCGCAATCCCCGATTGCGGGGTTGCTGGTGACGATCAGATCGTTACCGATTGTATGCAGATTGTTGAAGCCGCTGAGGCTGGACAAAAGGGGGTTCCGACGAATCACGAGGCTGCCCGTCAACGATGATACGCCGTGGAAGCCGTTGACATTGGAGAGTGTTTCATTGTACTCCACGCGGACCTCCCGGGTCACCAGACAACCGCCGACACCGGTTGTGGATACAAGCGCCGGGTTGTTCGAAATCTCGACATACGCCATCGTCATATTCTGGAGCCCGGCAACACTGTTAAGCTTTTGATTGTATATGACGTAGACCCACTCGGCGCCGGTGATACCGCTCAGCTGCGACAGGGTGGTGAGGTCGTCGTTGTTGCGGATCGAGACGGTGCCGACGTAGCCGGACACACTCGAGAGCCCACCGAGCGAAGTGAGTGCGCCGTTGTTCTGGATTCGTATTGCTTCGGTCACCGTGGTCAGTCCGGCAAGACCGTGTATGTTGAGCAAGGCGGGATTGTTGTATATCTCCAGCTTGGTGAGCGTATGGACGCCGTTGAGCCCGTCGAGGTTGGTGAGGGTCTGGTTTTCGGTGAATTCTATGTGTGTTGCGGACGTCACACCGGAAAGGGCCGACACGTTCACAAGCGCGTTGTTATGGGTGATGACGATCTCTCCCGAAACGTCGGCGTTCTCGAGCCCATGAAGCGAGACGAGGTTGTTGTTCGAGCGGACGGACAGTTTGGTCAGGGTCGTCAGGTTGGAAAAGGGCGCCAGGTCGGTTACGGCCAATCCAAGTATGTTTAGCTCTTTGGCGACGATGACGGGCACAAGCGCATCGATATCGCTCAACAGCGGGTTGTTACTGAGTGACAGACGCAATTCCGAGTTGGCCGCAGGAACGGATAGCCCGTCGAGGCTGGTGAGTCCCTCGTTGTATCCGATATAGATCTGGTCGAGCTCGATCAGGCCGCCCAGGCCCTGAAGGTTTTCTATATTGTTGCATCCTGCGATAGAGAGCGTGGTGGCTTTGATGACGTTATCGAGACCGGTCAGCGATGTGAGGTCGGGATTGTTGCCGATCTGCAGCGTGCCTCCGACGCTAACGAGGCTGGAAAGAGGAGAAAGATCTGTGATGTCGGTTCCCTGGGCAACACCGATACCCGGAGAACTGTCGATTTCATTCTTGCCGATATGAAAGTAGCCTTCGATATGTGTCACTCCGTCGAGTGCATTGATCTGTTCCTGTGTGAGTGCGATCACATTTTCTAGCGATGGTGAGCAGTCGGCGAGCAATATCGCGCGCTGCGAATTGTCACCGTCGTACAAGTCGGTAAACGCGAAGTAACACAGCACGTCCTTGTCTGTGAGCGCAGTTTCGTCAAAAGTAACGTTGCTCGCCCCTACGGGATGGTCGATCACTGTCCAGTTGCCGTCAGCGTCGAGGTCGACACGGGCGGTGGTTGTATTGTTGGCGTAACCGTCGCCGTTTAAGTCATATCGCGAGAAGTCGGGCACGTCGATTGTGGGGGAGGATACCATTCCGGCGCCGTCTTCCGGGGAGATCGTCGCCAGGATCATATCAATGTCGTGCTCGTCAAAAGCCCCGTCCGGAGTGGATTCATCGTCGGTGTTGGCCACGTCAACCAGTGCGCGCCGGCGGTCGCCAACCGGGGTGTCGTCGAGAGCGAGTGCTGCCGCCCACGCGTCGACAAAACCCGGTTGAGTCGACTGGTTAAAAGCCGCTAGGACGATCGAACGAATCTCCTGCGCCGATTTTTCCGGGTTGAGGTTTATCAGGTACGCGACCAGCCCCGCCACTTGGGGGGCCGCCATCGACGTGCCGCCGTAGTGGGCGACCTCGCCGTCGCACAACGTGTTGTTGGCGCCGAAGCCGGGGTCGACGTCGCTGCATGGAGCGGCGACTGATACGCCCGATGCACGCACGTGCGACGGTGTGTTGCTGGACGGCAACTCCGAGCCCGCCGCGTCCGATGCGCCCACCACGATTAGGTTGTTGGCGATCGCCGTAACGAGCGGGTATTCCTCGACCGCCCACGTCCAGACTGATTCCAGCGCGACCGAGTCGGCGGGACTGAGCGCCTCCATGTCGACCATCTCGCGCACGTCATCGTAGAAAAACGCTGCGCAAAACGGCGAGTTCATCCGCGAGTCGTCTCCGTCGTTACCGGCTGAGGTGACGTGTACGAACTTGTGGTAGTGGGGCGATGCCGCAAACCGCCACGCGATTACCTGCATCGCGCGCTCCATTTCGCTGTAAAGCGTGAACGACGGATCGTTCCAGCCCAGGCACGTATTGACCACAAACGGATTTGAGTTGCCCACCAGATTGTACGACAGATTCCAGAAGATCTCTGTCCATGTAAGCCCCGTGATCGGGAGCGAGACGATCTCGAGCAGGCCATTCGGGTCCGGATTGGCGCCGGTGACGGGTGTGTCGTCGAAGTTGGCGCCGATGATACCCGATACCGCGTAACCGTGATTACCCGGGTACACCACGAGGCCGGGCAGGGGTGCCAGCGCACCGAATCCCGTGATGTCCTGCGCATCGATTTCGTCGTGCGAGAGCAGCGAACTGTAGGCGTCGGGAACAACGACGGTTACACCGAAGTTGTTGGCTTCGGCGATGCCGCGCAGATTCCACGCCGCGGGCAAATTCATCTTGAGGTAGTGACCGATCTCGCCGGTGCCGCCGGCGGGAGTGACGCGGTTCGGGTGTGAGTTGTCGCCGAGTGTACTGGCGTTGCCGAAGTTGATAAATACATCGTCGGTCATTTGAGGCGTCACCCCGTAGACCGGCGTGGCGTATAAAAAAGCGCCCGATGTGGTGATCTTGTCCGCCGCGGCCCTTGCTGCCGAAACGTCGGCGACCGCGGTGATTTTGAGCGTGACGAACAAATTACCCTTGTCCATTGAGACGATACGCGTGCTGGTTGACTGGAGAACCGCGTTTATATCGCCAACGGTTGTGGCCGGATCGATCGCCGCCGACAGGCGGGTGGTCAGCAGCCCGTCGACGATGTCGTCCGCGGCCGCGGGTGTGGGCGGGAGTACCACTGTGGCGCCAACAGCGTTGTCGCCGGGATTGCCGGTAAGCAGGACCCCGGCGGGATTGGGTTGT
>CAYUDF010000496.1:0-3314 GCA_964443465.1 uncultured bacterium | reverse complement strand
AGAAACTGCTTCATCAACTCGTCATCGAAGTCAGACAGATTCTCGACCATCTTCCCGCGGTATTCGAGCGCCATCGGCATCAAGTCGTCGGGAATGTCCTGCTCTTCATACGTCGCACCCTTTGTGTCTTCGTGATAATAAAAAGCCTTCATCCGGATCAAATCGATGATCCCGGTAAACAGGTCACCGGCACCCATGGGCAACTGAATCGGCACCGCGTTGGCGCCCAGACGGCTGCGCATCATGTCGACGACATTAAGAAAATCGGCGCCCATGCGGTCCATCTTGTTTACAAAAGCGATCCGGGCGACGCCGTATTTGTCGGCCTGGCGCCAGACCGTTTCCGACTGGGGCTCAACGCCACCGACGGCACAGAAAATGGCAATCGCGCCGTCGAGTACGCGCAGACTGCGCTCGACTTCAACCGTAAAATCCACGTGACCCGGCGTGTCGATAATATTAATTCTGGTGTCCTGCTTGTCGCTGTCCTGCCAGAAACACGTCGTCGCGGCAGAGGTAATCGTGATGCCGCGCTCTTTTTCCTGCTCCATCCAGTCCATGGTAGCCGCGCCATCATGCACTTCGCCCATCCGATGGAGCTTCCCCGTATAATAGAGGATTCTCTCGGTAATAGTCGTTTTACCAGCATCAATGTGCGCCATGATGCCGATGTTACGAACTCTGTCGAGAGGTACTTTGCGGGCCATTTTAACAACCATTCAGACCGGCACCACGCGCCGGTCGAGCTGTAATGGCCCGAACGGTTAGCGGAAAGCCGGAGGATAAATTCGCTCAGCTGCTCTTCTTATCAAAAGCCTCCGAGTACATACGCCACCGGAACCTGCGTCCGGCACGGCGTAAAACCATAGATGCCGCACAAGCGGTTTGGACGGTACGTCCACCAACTCAGCGGATTCGGGTTGAACTTGCTTACCACCTGAAATGGGCGAATGCCTTGTTGGCTTCGGCCATCTTGTGTGTGTCTTCTTTTTTCTTGATCGCCGGTCCGTCGTTATTCGACGCCGCGATCAACTCGTTGGCCAGGCGCTCCGCCATCGTTTTCTCGGAGCGGTTTTTGGCAAAAATCGTCAGCCAGCGCATGGCCAGTGCAAGACGCCTCGGATGGCGGACATCGATCGGAATCTGATACGTTGCGCCACCAACACGACGTGAAGCGACTTCAAGCGCCGGTTTTACGTTGTCGATTGCTTTTTTGAATACTTCAAATCCACGCTGACCGGTCTTGTCCTCGATCATGTCGAAACAATCGTAAACGATCCGCTCCGCCACCGATTTTTTACCGCGCCGCATAATATAATTAACAAAACGCCCGACGATAATGTCATTGTAACGCGGATCCCCGATATAGGCTTTTTTCTTAGTCGCTCTTCTTCTTGGCATTTGAGTCTAATTCCCTTTGATTATGCTTTGGGCCGTTTCACGCCGTACTTGGAACGGCTGTTTTTCCTGCCGTCAACTCCCGATGTATCCAGCACACCGCGGATAATATGATAACGAACACCAGGAAGATCCTTTACACGACCGCCGCGAATAAGAACGATGGAGTGCTCCTGCAAATTGTGCCCTTCACCCGGGATGTACGCCGTTACTTCGAAACCGTTTGTCAGACGAACACGCGCGATCTTGCGCATGGCCGAGTTAGGTTTCTTGGGCGTGGCGGTATAAACCCTGGTGCATACTCCACGTTTCTGGGGGCACGCCTGCATGGCGGGTGTTTTGGCTTTGGCTCTCTGGACCTTTCGTCCCTTGCGCACCAGTTGGTTAATCGTTGGCACAATTCCTCCGTCGTCGATCGTAAAAAAACGTTATTCGAACGCACCGAACCGAATACACCGGCTTCCCCCGGCGAACTCGGCGGTCGATCGCTGCATACCTAACTAGTTGTCAGTACTTAAGTTAGACAGGACTTCCGGGCAAGGAAGTGTAGGGCTGCAAAGTTATGAATTTAGACGTAAGTCGTTGTTTTGTCAAGCGAAAACGAATAATCGCCGACTATTTGTCCACACCTTCCTTGGGGCTGGCGGACAAAGGCGCTTGTTCGCCACCGGGCAACATGGGATCACCCATCGCCGCGACTTCGGCTTCGGGCGCCTCTTCCAACCCGTCGATATCTTCGTCGGCCATCTCGTCATAAACAAGATCGATGTTACCGTAATCTTTCACGCCGGTACCGGCCGGGATCAGGTGTCCCATAATCACGTTTTCTTTCAGGCCCAGCAGGTGGTCGCGTTTACCGCGTACCGCCGCGTCGGTCAGCACACGTGTTGTTTCCTGGAAACTGGCCGCTGAAATGAAGCTCTCCGTCGACAGCGACGCCTTGGTAATACCCAGCAGCATCGGTTTAAACGTTGCCGCCCGGCCACCATCACGGATAACCCGCTGGTTTTCTTCACGAAACGCGACTTTGTCGATAAGGTCACCCTCGAGATAAACGGTATCTCCCGAATCCTCGACCTGAACCTTCTGCAGCATCTGGCGCACGATGGTTTCGATATGCTTGTCGTTGATCGACACACCCTGGAGGCGGTAAACCTCCTGGATGCCGTTCACCAGATACTCCTGTGCGGCGTTAACGCCACGAATATTGAGAATGTCGAAGGGGTTAATCGGGCCTTCGGTCAGGTTGTCGCCCGCTTCCAGCTGGTCGCCTTCGTAAACGCGTAAATGCTTACCCTGTGGTATGACATAGCTCTTCTCATCGCCAGTTTCGTTCTTGACGATGATCTTGCGCATACCGCGCGTGATCGGACCGAACTCGACCACTCCGTCGATTTCGGAGACAACCGCCGACTCCTTCGGTTTTCGCGCCTCGAACAGCTCCGCCACCCGCGGCAGACCGCCAGTGATATCGCTGGTCTTGTGGGCCTCGCGCGGTATCTTACACATCTGGTCGCCGCCGAGTACCTTCTGGCCGTCCTTGACGAGCAGAATGGCGTCCGTCGGTATAATGAAGTTACCGACCACCGCGCCTTTGTCATCAATCACCTGTAAATGGGGATGATGCTTTTTCTCGCGGTCTTCCGTGACAACCATCTGCATTTTTCCGGTTTTTTCGTCGATTTTTTCCCGGATCGTAACGTCAAGCAACAGGTCGCCAAAACGAATTGTGCCATCCCTTTCTGACAGAATGACGTCCGAGTACGGATCCCACTTGTAGATCACGGTCCCGGATTCCACGCTATCGCCTTCTTTGACAAGGAGTTCAGCGCCGTAGGGAACACCAAACCGCGCCCGAACACGGTCGCCCTCGTCGAGGAGCAGGAATTCCGATTTACGCGAAATGACGATATCGT
>CAYUDF010000495.1:0-3317 GCA_964443465.1 uncultured bacterium | reverse complement strand
TCAATCGGAACCACAGTTGATTTCCGACGGATCCGGTGGAGCAATCATCTCGTGGATGGACACTCGGCATGGAAATCTGGATATCTTCGCCCAGCGGATCAACGCCACCGGCACGACCTTGTGGACGGCGGACGGCGATTCGATATGTACGGCCGCTTCCAGTCAACGGAAACAACAGCTGGTGTCCGACGGGGCGGGCGGCGCCATCATTACATGGCAGGACTACCGCACCTCGAACTATGACATCTACGCACAACGAGTCGACGCTACCGGAGCGATACAATGGCTACCGGACGGTGCGGCGATCTGTTCCAATGCAAACGATCAGCATTCCCCCGCAATCGAGATCGATGGTTCGGGCGGCGCGATCATTGCCTGGACAGATTACCGTAATGGAGATTCCGACGTGTACGCCCAGCGTGTGAATGCGTCGGCGGCGGTGCAGTGGACGGTCAACGGCGACTCGATATGTACGGCTTCGGGAGACCAGGGATCGCTTGTCGTCGAGACTGACGGTTTCGGCGGCGCGATTATTTCCTGGTACGACCTGCTGTACACATGGGGTGGCGTGTATGCCCAACGGGTTGACAATGACGGATCAAAGTTGTGGTCGGCCAGCGGACTTCAGATCGTATCTGGTTCCACAGATCTCGATATCATGTATCGCAATTTCATCGGGGATGGTGCGGGAGGCGGAATTTTCGTGTGGCATGATGAGACCACCATGGGTTTGTCGATAAACACGGTTTATTCGAGCTACATCGGTGCAGGTGGTTCGGCACTGTGGGACAACGTTGTGGTCTGCAGATCTATCAATTTTCAAAACGACCCCGACGTCACATCGGACGGTTTTGGAAACGAGATTGTCGTCTGGCTTGATTCACGAAACCAGGCAAGTGATATATACGCCCAGAAATGTGACGCCAACGGTGTTATCCAGTGGACGACCGGGGGAAATCCCGTTTGCGCAACGTTGAACACAAAGTCCTATGTACAGGTCACACACGATGGTGCGGGCGGAGCGATCGTAACGTGGAGCGAAACTCGCGGTAGCGATCATGGAATATATGTCCAGAGAATAGGTGTGGATGGGGTTCACCTGTGGTTAGAGGACGGTGTGCCGGTTTGTTCCGATTTAAACTTTCGGCACGCTCCCCGTATCGCCTCCGATGCTGCGGGAGGCGCAGTGATTGTGTGGGAGGACAAACGTAACGGTTTTTCAAACGGAGACATCTTCGCGCAACGGATCAACGCGACGGGCTCGACGGTTTGGTCAGAAGGCGGAATACCTGTGTGTCTGGCGACGGGTTCTCAGAGCCGCATCCGACTCGCACCCGACGGAACGGGAGGTTCGTTGATTTCCTGGCTGGATCCTCGCGGCGCCTACACACGAATATATACACAACGTCTGGACGCCTCGGGCGCGATACTGTGGGCAATCGACGGCGTGCCGGTCGGGCCTGTTTCGGTTGATCTGGGCTATCAGGCGTTGATTTGCGACGGCGCAAGGGGAGCGATTTTAACGTGGGCTGACGATCGCGGAGGCGATAATGATGTCTACGCCCAACGGCTTGATTCCATGGGGTCTGTTCAATGGGCCACCGATGGACTCACGGTGTGCTCCGAGACGGGGAATCAATTGAACCCGCAGCTTGATTCTGATAACGCAGGCGGTGCGATTGTTGTGTGGGAAGATCGTCGCAGCGGCGAATATGACATCTATGCCCAGCGGATTAATGCTTCGGGATCCACGCAATGGACCACGGACGGAGTATCCGTCTGCGCGGTTGCGGGAAATCAAATAGTGCCGAAGGTAACGGTGGATCCTTCCGGCGGGGCGCTTGTCGTCTGGCAGGATTTCCGTAACCTGTCCGGCGGTATCTATGCGCAGCGTCTAGACGCCAGTGGAGTGAATCTGTGGCCGCCCGACGGAGAGACGATCTGCTATGACATGGGTGATTCTGATGTTCCGCACATTTCGTCCGATGACGCAGGCGGGGCCTTTGTTGCGTGGGCGGACAGCCGCGATAATTTCTCACGCATCTTTACACAAAGGGTCAATTTCTACGGTATGGGTCCGCTGTGTGATATCGATCCGATAACGATTGTGATGCCGGATTCGATTGAGACGGGATCTTATTTCGATACCACGTTTGTGATTACCAATACAGGTTTTGGCGTGCTGACAGGTTCCGTGGAGGAAGGCTGCGATGGTTTCAGTATCGTGTCCAACGGCGGTTTGTTTGGTTTGCACAACGGGTTTTCGCGTGTTGTGACTGTCCGGTTCGAGCCGTCAACGGCCGGTACGCACAACTGTACGATCGAAACTTCCACACTTCTGTGCAGTGATGTGTCAATTACGGGCAGGGCCTACGCCTGCCCGCCCGATACGGTGCTCTACGTCGACGATGACGCGGCCGGCGCGGGCGACGGAACGTCGTGGATAAGCGCGAGCACGAGCCTGCAGTACGCGCTCGCCCGGGCGAAGCTGTGTACCAGCGTCACGCAGATCTGGGTGGCCGACGGGACGTACTACCCCACCGACGGAACGGATCGAACGGCGACCTTCACGCTTCTGGACGACCTTGCAATCTACGGCGGATTTGCCGGGACGGAAACAATGCTGGGCGAGCGCAACCTGCTGGCAAATAGCTCGGTCCTGAGTGGCAACATCGGTATGGCCGGCGAAAGGTCGGATAACAGTTATCACGTAGTCACTGGTACTGGAACGGGCAGTTCGGCCGTTCTGGATGGTTTTACCGTCACAGGTGGCTACGCAACGGCGCCGGAGGAGGACGGCGGCGGCATGTACATCAGCATGGGCGCGCCTACGGTACGCAATGTAATTTTTTGGGACAACGCGGCGTCGGTGTTCGGGGGCGGCATGTTCAATTTCAGGGCAAGTCCTACACTTGCCAACGTTGTGTTCTACAGCAACACCACCGGTCAGCTCGGTGGCGGTATGTGCAACCATACGAACAGCAGCCCGGCATTGATCAATGTAACGTTTAATAACAACCACGGGTCCGACGGCGGTGGAGCGATGTTTAACGAGGACAACAGCAACCCCACCCTGACCAATGTGATCTCGTGGGGAAACAACTATTCGAGCGGTGTCTCGGAGATCGCAAACCACGGCTACAGTTCCCCTCTGATCTCGTATTCGTTGATACGGGGTTGCGGCGGCAGTGGGGGAGGTTGGGACACGCATGTCGGGATCGACGGAGGGAACAACCTGGATACGGACCCGAAGTTTATCGACGCGGCCAACGGCGACCTCCACCTGCATGGTAAGTCCGATGCAATCGATAGCGGCG
>CAYUDF010000494.1:0-3318 GCA_964443465.1 uncultured bacterium | reverse complement strand
ACAATGGCGCGAGACCTTGACACCTGAGGTAGAGGAGAAGATCATGTTTTACCTGACCGTCGGGTCACAGAATCAAAACCTTCGCTCCGCAATCATGGACGGTGAGGTCACGGTACTGGTCGCCAGGATGCACGCGATGTCGGCCTACCTGGACATGGTCGATGTTCTGATGGCAACGACCTGGGTGGACACGGAGGAGCAGCTCGAAGCGCTGCTGCCTCACCACAGCGGTATGACGCGTTGGCTCGGGCGAGTTCTTCGCAACGCGTTCTAACTGAATCGGCCCACGTGGCACAAAACAAGGAGATTGAGTAGACATGAAAGATAAAGCAGTTTTTTTCAGACTCGGAATCGCACTGTCCCTGATGTTTCTCATGACGGCGTGCTCGAAGAGCTATGTCGACGGCAAGCCTGAATTCATGATGGTGAGCGAAGCAGACGAGATCGAAATGGGGCGCGAGTACGATCCGATTATCGTGGCGCAGTACGGAATGTACAATGATGAAGAGCTGGTAGCCTATATCGACCAGCTCGGCCAGTCGATCGCGGGAGTATCGCAGCGGGCCAACCTCGACTATACGTTTCGCTTGCTCGATACCCCTGTGGTGAATGCGTTCGCTTTACCGGGCGGTTACGTCTACGTCACGCGAGGAATCCTGGCGTTTATGAACTCGGAGGACGAGATCGCCGGTGTCATGGGACACGAGGTCGGACACGTCGTGGGACGCCACAGCGCCAAGCAGATGTCAAAGTCCGTCGTGGCCTCGGGTTTCGGAGTGCTCAACGTGGTATCGCGTGTGGCGCCCACAGCGGGGGCCCTGCTGCAAGCGCCCGGGCAGATCGTACTGCTGAAGTACAGCCGCGACCAGGAGGAGGAATCCGACCTGCTGGGGGTCGAATATTCGACCCGTCTCGGATACGACGCGGTGCAGATGGCCGGTTTCTTTGAGATGCTCAACAAAATGTCAGATGGAGAACGTCCGCCGGGCTTTTTGTCCACGCACCCCGATCCCGGCGATCGATACGAGCGTGTCTCCGAACTGACCAGCGAGTGGCAGCAGAAGATCGACTACAAGCCCCGCAACCTGGACCCGGACGACTTTCTCAGGCGTATCGACGGAATTGTGTACGGACAGGATCCACGCGCGGGTTTTGCGCGAGATAACGTGTTCTACCACCCGGCGCTGCGCTTCCAGTTACCGGTCCCGAAGGACTGGGACGTCCACAACACACCCACGCACGTGTTCTTTCTGAGCAAGGATGAATCGGCGTGCATCCAGCTCGGCATCGGCAAAGAGAGTGATCCCGGCGTCGAGGCGGATCTTTTTGTAAAAGAAGCGAAGGCCGTAGTCGTCGAACGGGAGACCGCCACGGTAAACGGCCTCGAAGCCGAGGTCGTGGAGTCGACGATCGGTTCGGGCTCCGACCAGCTGCATGTTCTTTCGTATTTTGTCAATAAAGACGGTTACGTCTACGTCATTCACGGATTCACGTCCGAGAAATTGTATTCGCAACACGTACGCGCTTTTTCCGAATCGTCGCGGGGATTCGCCAGGGTCACCGATCCGGACGTGCTCAACGTGGAACCGCGGCGGGTGCGGGTAAAACCGGCGCCGACCGCAGGAAATCTGAAAAACGTATTGACCGCCATGGGCGTCGGGGAGGACGATCTGGGGGGGATCGCGATCATGAACGGCAAGGAACTCTCAACGGAGGTCAAAAAAGGTGCGCTCATCAAGATCGTTGAGTAGAGCACCCGATCGTAGAACCGCTTTTTCGAACTCGACGTCGAAATGGAATGAGGAATGATGACACAGAGATCACTCGAGAATGTGAGCGCCTTCCTGCTTATTGTACTCTGCCTTTTCCTGACCGGCGGCGATTTTATTTCGAGGTCTCCGATACCGGGGCCGTTTGCCGATGACATCACGTTTGGCGAGGTGATTAAAGAAATCCGGCTGGATGGAAATAAAATCGTCAAGGACGATATCATATACAAGACAATGAAGTCGAAACCTGGCGAGATCTACACCGAAGAATCGGCCACCATCGATTACAAATGGCTCACTCAATTCGGTGTCTTCACAACGATCCAATTCAGCACGATCAAGGAGACCGACGGCGTAATCGTCGTCGTAACTCTCGATGAGGTGAACAGATACACGCCGGCACCGGTGATCAGGATCACGGACGAGAACGGACTGAGTATCGGTGCCCGTATCACGTCGAACAGCGTATTATACTGGGGCTCGAAGGGGAGTGTCTATTTCACGGTCGGAGGCGCCACGAACTTCGGAATCCGTTTCTCGGACCCATGGATTCCGGGAAGAAGCTGGTCTGCCGGATACAAGTTGATGTACGACCATTCCGAACGACGAAACGAAATATACGAATTTGATGAACGCAGCGATGACGTCTTTTTCGAGGTGAACCGAAATATCACGGATCGACTCCATTGGGGCCCACAGTTCCTTTACCTCACGGTGAGAAGCGATGAGCCGAATCGCACGCTGTCATCGAGCAATCGGGACAACATTCCAACGTTGGGCGCGTTTCTGCATTTCGACGGTCGCAACTTCCCGATCTATCCGACCAAGGGCTGGTGGACGGGATTGAACGTCAGAAAGTACGGCCTCGGGGGCGTCGACACCGACTACTGGCAGGTGACCCTGGATGTCCGCAAATATCTGGAGCTCGGCGGGCCATACAACTCACTCGCGCTTTACTCCCTGGCGACAGCGAGCACGGGCGAGGTGGGGGTCGACTACCCCATCTACATGCAATTCAACCTCGGCGGTGCCAACTCTGTGAGAGGCTGGAGCCTCGGTTCACGCGACGGCAAGAACCAGTTCATCAACACCGCAGAATACTGGCATCTTCTGGTCGACTACCAGAAGTGGAAGATCTGGTTTCTGAAGTTCGCGCTGGGACTCCAGCTCGGAGTGTTCGGAGATGTGGGGACCGCGTGGTCCACCAGTGAGGAGTTCAGTCAAAGCTGGATTGGCGGTGGTGGGTTGGGCCTTCGTTTTCTGATGCCGGCCATCCTGATGTTTCGCGCCGACGTGGCCACCGGAGAGGAGGGATACGTTGTGCGGTTCTTCCTGGGTACCAAAGAGAAGGCTGTAGCCCAGCGGGATCGCGTCCGCTGATACGGCTCACCTGAACCAGCCCTTGAAATAAAAGAACGCAAGCGTTGTTCGTAACTCTTGGGTATCTCTATTTCAGCGCGTCACGAGGAAGAGAACAAATACAATGATGGTTGGAGTGAGCGCTGCGCCGAGAAGACCCACCGCCTGGCCAATAACCTTTTTGCAGGCC
>CAYUDF010000493.1:0-3337 GCA_964443465.1 uncultured bacterium | reverse complement strand
GGCCGATACCCTGCTTGCCGTCTACCAGCGAAACAACTCTCTTGCCGGCCACGTCGAAGATTTCCAGCGTTACGCTGGTTTCTTCGGCGAGCACGTACGAGATCGTCGTGCGCGGGTTAAACGGGTTGGGGTAGTTCTGTGCCAGAGACGTCGTCTTTGGCAATGTCGAATTCTGCTCGACAATACCGCCTCCGGCGCCGCCTGCTGTCAGGCCACGCCATTCGAGCTCGTCGATGTACACGTTGTCCCTGTTGCCACTGGCGTCGCACATGAAGCGCAACTTGGCATTGGCAGGGAAATTGTAGCTCGACGGGATCGTAACGGTCTTGTGGTAGAACGTTTTGTTGTTGAAATCCGTGGACCGTGCCCAGGTTTCAATCGTCTGCCACGTCGAACCGTCGTAGTACTGCAGCCAGAAGTCTTCCCTGGTGTTGTCCATGCTGTATGCATAGAACCAGAAATCAACTTCCAGCTCGGTGTACCCGGTTACATTATATCCGGCCGTGTGATAGAACGACGACGCCACGCCGCTGTTGTCCCGGATTTCTCCAGCGTTGCTGCCCTGGTGGGCACGGGCGCCACCGGTGTACAGTAAGCAATCGCCGCCACCATCGGTGTAGTTACCAAATCCGCCTTCGAAATCGTCGTACGTGATCGTTTCCCACTCGGAGGTACCGGGTTCGGATACCGTGATGTAGTTGGTCTTGATCTCGTCGTCGGATCCGTTGGCGTTGCTCACCGTCAGCGTGACCGTGTAGGTCCCGGCGGCCGTGTAGGTGTGGGACGGGTTCTGGCTTCCGGAAGTACCGGTGTCGCCAAAGTTCCAGCTCCACGACGTGGGCCCACCGGTGGAAGCATCGGTGAACTGTACATTCAGCGGCCAGGTCCCCGATGTGGGCGAACCGCTGAAAGCGGCTACCGGCGGTACCGGCGCGAGACCAGTCACGCTGATGTCATCATAGGCGTGACCGTCGGTGGTGATGACATAATTGTCATACTGCTGGAACTTGATCACAAACGTGCTGGACATGCTCAATCCGTTGGCCGAAGCGAGTGCGTCGACGTCCAGCGTGAAGTTGTTCCACACGTTGTTGGTGTAGCTGGATCCGGGGAGATCGAGTACTTTGGTAAAACTCGAGCCACCATTGTCGGAGAAGAAAACCCCGTCCTGGCTGTGGGTTTCATCGCTGAAATCCTTCCACCAGAAATCGAGTTCCACGTCGCCTTCGCCGGACAGGTTGAGGTGCAGCCAGCCTTCGTTCTGGGCGTAGGTGCCGTTTGAGATGGCATCCATCGTCATGTGATAGCTGCCGGAGTGCGGCGTGTTGGCCGTGACAATCTGGACGCGTCCATTGGAGGCCGAGTTGGAGGTCCAGTACTGATCCAGGGCACCAGTTTCGAAGCCGGTGCTGTACGGCAGAGTTGCATAACCGCTGCCCGGCTCGGTCACGGTGATGTAGTTGGTCTTGGTTTCACCGTCGGAACCCTCGGCGTTGGTCGCTGTCAGCGTTACGGTATACTGTCCCGCCGACGTGTACGTGTGGCTCGGGTTCTGGACGCTCGATGTGCCCGTGTCGCCGAAGTTCCAGCTCCACGACGTAGGTTCGCCACTCGACTGATCGGTGAAAGATACCGCCAGAGGCGCGTCGCCACTGGTCGGCGATCCTGTGAAAGCCGCCGTCGGCGCAACGGGGCCACCGCCGCCGCCAACCGCCGCTTCGGCGTCAACCATGCCGTATCCGCTGTAGCGGTCCCAGCCGGAACCGGACTCGACGTTTACGATGTCGATGGCCGTGTTGCACAGCTGGTTACGGATCTGCGCGTTTGTCCACGTCGGATTTACCGATTTGATCAACGCGCACACACCCGCCGCGTACGGCGTCGCACACGATGTCCCGTTGAAAAATCCCGAGTAATCTCCGGAATCGTAGCCACCGGAACCCTGGATGTCCGTCGTTGGCAGAATGGTCGGAGCAATAATATCAACCGCTCCGGCGCCGTCCGCGGACGTGGTTCCGTAGTTGGAGCCCCACCAGCGCTCGCCGTCGCACGTGTAACCGTTGGGGTCTGTTTCGACGCCGGGGTTACATTCGGTACTCAGGCTGCTGGAGCGTTTGCGATCGCCACACGGTGACGCCGCGCCAACGCCAATAACGTTGGCGTGGTTCGCCGGGTAGTGGATGTGGCTCTGGTTGGAGTTGCTCGTCGCAGCAAGCAGCACAACACCCGCATTGTACGCATATACGATCGCCGCGTCCGTCGACGGGTCGTTCGACATATCGGCGCTGAAGCTCATGCTGATCATGTCGGCGCCGTTGTCGGCGGCGTGGTAGATCGCGTTGATGATCGACGAAAAGTACATCGAACCCGCGCTGTTCGCTACCTTGAGCGCCATGATCTTGCAACCCGCCGCGATACCGGCCGCGCCCAGGCCGTTATTGGCGATCGATGCCGTCACACCGGCGCAGGCCGTGCCGTGGCCGGGCACCGACGAATCGTCATCGGGGTTGCTGTCGTTGTCGCCGTAGTCGTAACCCGCAACCTGGACCAGGTCGGGATGACCCGCGTCGACACCCGAGTCGAGAATGGCGATGACGATGCTCGAACTGCCGTAGGTGACATCCCAGGCAGCAAGCGCGTTGGAGTCAAATCCGTACGTCCCCACCGTTCCGGGACCGATGTGCTCGTACGTTCCGCCCCAGTCGAGATCGAGAAGCTGTACGGTATTGTTATGACCCCAGTGGTCCGAGTGCATCGGATCGTTGGGTACAGCCGCCGGAAACGCACGCCAGTCCGGAGACGCGTGCTCGACGTTGGGATCGGCCGCGTAACGACCGACGACGTCCATGACGTTCGCCCCTCTGGTCAGATCAATTCTGTACCAGCGATCGATACCCAGTTCCGCCGCCGCGACCTTGTTTTTCACCTCGATAAACGGATGCGACACCTTGGTAACACCCAGCTGGCGGCCGAGTGCGTCGACCGACGCAATACCGGTCTCAACATCGCCAAATGGTGATGCCGTATCCATTTCGAATTCTTTATCGAGTTTGAAGTTTTCCATGGCCGGTTGCGTAAATTTGACCATGATCCGGTCGGGTGCATAAGGCAGGACTGCTTCACCTGATTTGACAAATCCCCCCTGCACCGGTGCCCACTCACGAGTGACGTTGGAAGTTGCCGATGCGACCATGAAAAGTGAAACAGCAATCAGTAACAATGATAACGCAAGAAATCTTAACTTCATTCTTTCTCCTAACCGTTCGAGTCGTAATCCCGGGTAAACAGCCTCCCTCAGGCTGATAATTCCGGGTATTTAACGAAAGGGGCACGGAAC
>CAYUDF010000492.1:0-3355 GCA_964443465.1 uncultured bacterium | reverse complement strand
ACCCCGAAAAACCGGCCATCCCGTTTACGCACCCGTCGTTTTTCTCTATTTATCTGTCCAAGCTGCTCGGCCCTTACGGCACGCTGGGGCTGGCGGAAGACACGTGGGCGCTCAACGAGCGCGTGCTGGGCGAACAGGGTTTTATCGACCAGGCATACCTGCTCCACGAAGAACGCAGAAAGATGTGGTTCCACTCGCTGGACCGCCTTCGCGACGGCATGCTCTGCTGCGTGTTCGACCTGAGCGACCGTCTTCAGCATATGTTTTTCCGTTATCTCCACGATGACCACCCGGCCAACCGCGACAAGGACACGACGCAGTACAAGGATACGATTTACCAGATGTACCGCGATATGGACAAACTGGTCGGCGAAACGATGGAATACCTCGACGACGACACGGCGCTGTTTGTGATCTCCGACCACGGATTCAAGGCGTTCAAACGCGGCGTCGACGTCAACGCGTGGTTGCGCGACGAGGGATTTCTGGTGATGAAAGAGGACGCGGGCAAGGGAGAATACCTCAGCTCCGTTGACTGGGACAAAACCCGGGCCTACTCCATCGGCCTGGACGGGATCTATATCAATCGCAAGGGCCGTGAGCGTAAGGGCTTTGTCGACGACGCCCAGTTCGAGCCGACCAAGAGGGCAATCGCCGAAGGGCTCACGGCTCTGCAAGACAACGGTAACGACGTGGTCAGGCGCATGTTCGACGTAAAAGAAGACTTCAGTGGTCCCTACCGCGAGCAGGGCCCCGACCTGATCATCGGGTTCCACGAGGGTTACCGCGTATCGTGGGACTGCGCCAAGGGAACAATCGTCGAAAACGTTTTCGAAGACAATACCAAGAGCTGGAGCGGCGATCACTGTATCGATCCCGAGATCGTACCCGGCATACTTTATTCAAACCTGAAACTGTCCGAACCGAATCCGCGGCTGATGGACGTTGGCCCGACGGTACTCGACCTGTTCGGCGTGGAAATTCCCGGATACATGACGGGGAAAAATATCGTCTAGTAAAAAGACAAGCAGAACATGAAAAAACTGATTTTAATTTTACTCGTTTTGATGGCCGCCGCCCCCGCCGCCCCAGTTGACGCAGCGGACACCAAGGGACCGCCCGTTGTCATCCTGGGGATCGACGGCATGGATCCCGACCTGTTACAGACGTTTGTGGACAAGGGGCTGATGCCCAACTTCAAGCGATTCATAGAGGAAAACACGTTCACACCGCTGGGCACCAGCGTGCCGCCGCAGAGCCCGGTAGCCTGGTCCAACTTTATCACCGGAATGGACTCCGGCGGACACGGCATCTTCGATTTTATCCACCGGGATCCGGAGACGTATTACCCTGTATTCTCAACCGCCGAAATCGTCGAGCCGGAAAAAACGATCAAGCTCGGCAAGTGGATCATCCCCATGTCCAAAGGCCAGACGCTCCTGCTCCGCAAGGGTGTTGCGTTCTGGCAGATACTGGACGAGCACGACGTGCCCTACATCATTTTCCGCGTCCCGGCCAACTTTCCGCCGACCGACAGCGAACAAAAGACATTGTCCGGCATGGGTACACCCGACCTGCTCGGCACCTACGGAATATTCTCTTTTTACACCAACGACCCGCAGCGCGACGAAGGCAGCGTGCCCTCGGGCGAGATCTACAAGGTCAGGATCGACGCGAACGACGTCGTTCACAGTGAGCTGGTCGGCCCGCCCAACTCGCTGATCGAAGACAACCCGGTGATGAAGATTCCGTTCACCGTCGAGGTCGATCGCGAAAACAACGCGGCGATGTTCACGGTCGACAAGGAGCAATTCATCCTGCAACCGGGCGAATGGAGCAACTGGATTCCGCTGCAGTTCCCCATCCTGGGTCCGCTGAATCCCGTATCCGGAATTGTCCGGTTTCACCTCCGGTCGATTTCACCGACGTTTCAGCTGTACGCGACGCCGATCAATCTCGATCCGTCCGATCCCGCGCTGCCCATCTCGACACCGCCGGGTTATTCGAAAGAGGTCGCGCAGCAGATCGGTAATTTCTACACGCAGGGCATGCCCGAGGATACGCAGGGACTGGCGTCGGGCGCTTTGACCGACGCCGAGTTTGTCGGGCAGACAAAAAACGTGATGGCGGAGCGGTGGCGGATGCTGGATGTCGTTCTGAACGACTTTGAAGAAGGGGTACTGTTCTTTTACGTGTCGACCGTCGACCAGTCCTGCCACGCCATGTGGCGTAACGTCGACGACAATCACCCCGCACACACCGAACAACTCGAGTTTGAGGACCAGTTCGAGAAACTGTACATTGAAATGGATCACATGCTGGAAGTGGTGCAGCAGCGCATCCCCGACGACGCCATACTGGTCATCATGTCCGACCACGGTTTTGCGCCCTACTACAAAAAGTTTCACCTGAACGCGTGGTTGCACCAGAACGGTTACCTCAACCTGATCCGGCCCGAACGTA
Source organism: uncultured bacterium (assembly GCA_964443465.1). Classification (GTDB taxonomy): domain Bacteria; phylum Krumholzibacteriota; class Krumholzibacteriia; order WVZY01; family JAKEHA01; genus CAYUDF01. Next base: position 892 of record CAYUDF010000492.1, on the reverse strand, counting down.
TCGGCCAGCAGCCGCTGTTTGCCAACGTGTTCTGGCGCCGTACGCAGGCTTACGCCGTCGGAATCAACAGCATGTATGTCAACCAGCTCGGCCGCGAGGGCAAAGGTATCGTTCAGCCGGGTGAACAGTTCGACCAGCTGCTCGACGAAATCTCCGAGAAACTGCTGGCGTACCGCGACCCCGAAAACGGCGAGCAGGTGATTACGCGTGTTTATAAAACCAGTGAGATTTACCACGGCGACGAGCTCAAAAACGCCCCCGACCTGGTGATCGGTTACAACCGAGGCTACCGGGGCAGCGATACATCGGCGCTGGGTACCGTGGGAGAAGAAGTCCTGACGCTCAACCTGGGTACGTGGACGGGTGACCACTGCATGGACCACACCAAGGTTCCCGGTGTGTTGCTCGCCAACCGGCCGCTGGTGGCGGACGACCCCGATCTGAAAGACATGTGCACAACCATACTCAATTTTTATGGCATCCCCAACCATCCGCAGATGCTTGGACGCGTGGTGTTGTCACCCTGAGCAAGAAGAGGAGTTATCATGCTGGGCGGACCCAAGATCAAGCTGGACAAGGACCTGTTTGGAAGACTCAAAAAAGCGGCGGAAGTGGCCGGTTATTCGTCGGTCGATGAATTCGTCGTACACATCCTCGAGAAGGAACTGGCGGGCGTGGACGACGGCGCGTCGGACGAAGAAATCAAAAAGAAACTGGAAGGACTGGGATACATTTCGTAATCCGGATTGACTATGGTTTACGCTTTTTCGCAGGTCATCACAAAGCTGTTCGACGTTCTGGTATTGCCTTTTGGTAACGAGCGCACGCTGGCGCTGGCCGTGCTGTCGATGCTGACCGGTGTGGCGCTGATGTTTCTGTTCAAGGCGACGTC
>CAYUDF010000491.1:0-3357 GCA_964443465.1 uncultured bacterium | reverse complement strand
ACTTGTGGATGTAATTTACCATGTAGGGATTGAACGGTTCCCGCGGCGGAGAAAACATGTACGTATCGGTGGGGCCCATTTCGTGACAATCCAGAAGATACTGGGGCATCCAGTCCAGGATCGCCGCAGTTTTGCCCCTTGTTTCCGGATGTACGCCGGCGAACCAGTCCCGGTTGAGGTCAAACAGGTAGTGATTCATCCGTCCCCACGGCCACTGGCCCCGGTGAACCATACTTTGCACGTCGTGACTGGGAACGGCGCCGCCGAACTGCGTCAATTGCTGGAGCCAGCGCGTGCGGCCATCTGGATTTTCACACGGGTCGATGCAGACGATCAATTCATCCATGATGAGTCGGCTCTGTGAATCCGTGCCTGCCAGGAGCTGGTAGGCGAGCTGCAGGGCTCCTTCGGAGCTGGACAACTCGTCGCCGTGGATTCCGTAGGCCATCCAGGCGACCGCCGGTGTATCCTTTATAATTCTGGCCGCTTTTCCGTCGTCCAGGCCGCGCGGATCGGCCAGTGACGCCAGGTCCGCCCGATAGTCGGCCAGCTTTTCGGCGTTTTTGTCCGATGTCACCACCAGGTAACCGAGCCTCCGGCCCTCGTAGGTTTCTCCGTAGCTGTGAAAAGAGGCGTTTGGAAAAGTCTCGGCAAGATAGTCCAAATAGGCGAAAATCATCTCGTGGGACGTGGGTTTTGATCCAAGCCGGTATCCGAGAAAATCGTCCGGGGATTTCACTCCGGATCGGTACGACCCGTCGGGATAGAAGGGCAGGTCGTAGTCGCCCAGACCCGGCGCCGAATGGATTTGTTCGGTCTGCGAGCCGGCGGTGGCGGCGAACAGACTAACGAGCAGGACAACGAGAATGGAAATTCTGGACATCTGGATTTCCCCTTCCGCGGCGAATGGTTCCGCCGCCGTTGGACAAGCGGGGGGTGTGAGGGCTAACTTTAACGATTTTCACAGGATACCGGAATGCCCCGGTACTGTCAAATGTTCCGGATCCTCAAATGCCCGGCCCGCAAGAACGCCTTTTTTTGCTGTAAACCGTTGGCAGGCTAATACCGTCAAATGAATAGAAGGAAAACAGAGGTTATGTCAGATGACCGGGTGCTCGTCCAACGGATACAAAATGGCGATTCGGCCGCCTTCCAGGAACTGGTGGAAGGTTATAAGCAACAGGTATATTACACAGCCTACGATCTGTCGGGCAACCACCACGACGCCGAAGACCTCTCCCAGGAAGTGTTCATCAAGGCGTACAGGGGAATCGGCAAGTTTCGCAGCGACGCCAGGCTGGGGTCATGGCTGCACCGGATAACAATGAACGCCTATATCGACAGCAGGAGAAAAAAGGCCCTCAAAATGGTCACACTGGTAAATAAAAAAGACGAAAACGATTTTGATCCGCTGGAGGCCGCGGCGGACGAGACAACGGGGAACCCCGAATCGGCTGCCGTATCGTTGAAAATCAGCGAACACGTGGACGATGCCCTGGAGACTTTGACCGAGCAGGAACGGCTCGTGTTTGTCATGAGGCATTATCACGACATGCCGCTCAAGGAGATATCGCGATCGCTGAAAGTCGCCGAGGGGACGGTAAAGAGCCTTCTATTTCGTTCGATCCGGAAATTGCGTGAACGCCTGTCCTTTTACAGGGAAGAACTCGGACTGGAGGATACCAGACGATGAACTGCCGGGAATGCGAAGAACTGTTTGTAGACGTCCTGTACGGCGAACTGCAAGGCGAAGCAGCGGGCAAATTCGAAGAACACGTGGGCTCGTGTACCGATTGCGCGGACACGTATGCCCGGATGTCCGCCACGCTTTCCGTCATGGACAGTCGTGAACGGCCGGATCCCGGCCAGGCATACTGGGACGGTTTCCACAACAGGCTCACAGCGCGTATGGAGAGCGAGGAAGAAATCAGACGCAGCCGTTCGTGGCTGGGGAAGCTGCTGCCCGGCCTGTCGGATACCGGACTCAGGTGGGCATACAGGGGAATCCTGGCGGTCTTGCTGGTTGCTTTCGGCGCGGTAGCGGGCAGGATTATGTTGCCGGGACCGGGGAACGAAGGCTCACAGCAACCAGTACAGGTGGCCGAATCGTCGAGTACGGAAAATATTGTTGAACTGGCGGCGACGCCTGAAGCCTGTGCGCGCCAGTACATTGAAGATTCCAAGGTGCTGTTGCTCGCCCTCGTCAATTTCGACATGGAGACCGAGGCCGAATACATGGCCGACTGGGCCCCGCAGAAAAAGCGTTCACACGAATTGCTCGTCCAGGCGTCGGGACTGAAGCAGGAGCTGAATGACCCCGAACAACGGCGCCTGCGCCAGCTGGTTACCGAACTGGAATTGATACTGATACAGATTGCCAACCTGGAAACGACGGGGGACCTGGAGTCCGTTGACCTGATCCGGAATACCGTAAGCGACAAGGAAGTCCTGCTCAAGATCAACCTGGAAAAGATGAGGGCTGGAGACAAGGATCTGCCAAAACCGGGTGCCTGCGACGCCTGATTGATTTAACGAGGAGATACAACGATGAAATGCGGCATTTTAAGAAACGGGTTGTTACTGGCGATGATTATGGTGACTCTTGCTCTCCTGCTGTTGGTCCATCCCGCCGCCGGAAAAAGCGATTCGAACAAACAGGAAGCGGCGGACGCTTACAAGAAAGCGTACCAGTTGCTGCTCGACAAGGACTACTCCAGAGCGAAGCAGCAGTTTGAACAGTTTCTGAAAGACTACAAAGACAGCAGTTTCTACGACGACGCCAGTTACTGGCGGTGTTACGCGTTCGAGAAAACCACCAAGGATCTGGAAAAGGCGTTCGACTGCTACAAACAGTTCATCGAAACGTTTCCACAGAGCAAGTGGCGGGAGGAAGCTATAGAAAGCGCATTTCTGCTGGCAAAAAAGCTGGCGAAAACCAATCCCGAGTACAAGGTGTGGATCGAAGACATGGGTGGTAACTACGGAGACGATGAAGTCACGCTGGCGATATTGATGGCGTTACTGGAAACGGGGGACGAAGACGCCATCATAAGAATCCTCGACAAAACGGACGACCCGGATATCCGGCGTCGTGTCGTGCATGCCCTGGCCGAATGCGGGTCGGTCAAGTGCCTGGACGCCTTGTCCGAACTGGCCATGTCGGATCCCGACAACGACGTGCGCCGGCACGCCGTGTACGCCCTCAGTGATTGCGACACCCGCAGGTGTATGGAGCAGTTGCTCACGATCGCAAAAAGTGACCCCGACGCCGATGTGCGCCGGCACGCCGTGTACGCGTTGTCCGATTATAACGATGAAGAAGAAGTGGTCCTGTTGATGATCGAAATTCTGAAGTCG
>CAYUDF010000490.1:0-3357 GCA_964443465.1 uncultured bacterium | reverse complement strand
GCTCTTTTTTAGTCAATATACCGGCGTGGTCGGCGCCCAAAACGACTTTCATTTCTTCTCCAGACTCCAGGATCAATCGTCCGTGCCGGCCTTCCATCCATCGTAGTCGTCCAGACGACCGGCCAGTTGTTCTACACAATCTCGAATTAATTCATAGGCACCGACGTAGGCTTCGATCCCCCCACATATTGGATCGGGCACGTCACCGGGTCTGTCGCAAAAATCGGTCAACAAAACGGTGTAGTCCAGTGCCCCGGGTTCCAGAACCCCCACGGTAGCCTTGTGTTTCTGGCCCATTGTCACGATCAGATCCGCGTCCTTGACGGCTCTGAGGTTGAGTAACCGCGATTGATGGGTAGAGATATCGACGCCGTTACGCGACGCCACCCTGATCGCGTCCGCCGACGCGGGCATTCCCTCGAAGGCCGACGATCCGGCCGAAAAGACTTTAACGGGGGACTTTAACCGCTCTGTGAAGATTTTCCTGGCAATACCTTCCGCAAGCGGACTACGGCAGGTGTTTCCCGAACAGACAAACAGTATTTTTTTCAATTGCCGGATCCTCAAGGGTTCGAATCGTCGGAACTTTAGCAACCGGCCAGACGGGCTGTCAAGCCAGAAGCCGGACCGGTTCCCCCAAGTTAACTATATCTGTTACAACGGAAAAGCATCGTTTTCTGGCAAAAAAAAGTCCGATTTCCAGACCACCCGCTTCAACCTCTTAATTTGCTGTCAAAAAACAAGATAACACAAATCGCCAGAAACTGAACATAAAGATTCGATTGACTTGGGATTAGCTTGTAGCTTATTAGAAATAACAAAGGGGGACCCATATGAAGCTTCGTGTCACTTTAAGTGTCTTTCTTATCGTATCGCTTTTTGCCGCTGCCGTTGCGACGGCCGGGCCGATTATCAAACCCAAGAAGTATCACGGTCCGATTCCGCGACAGTCTGTCAGTCTGAGAGTCGGATTTCTCGGCGGGGCGACAAACAGCGAGATGTATGAATATCTGGCAACGTTGGTTCCGCAACCGGTCAGGGATCTCACCGAAACAAATGATTTCGGCAATTCGCCGCTCGCGGAAATCACCTACACCTACAAACTTCACCCGCAATTTGCCGTCCGGGCCAATTTCTACGCCGCTTTCCTGCGTTCCAGCAGCCAGGGAGTACGCGAGGCGTCGGTTGACCTGCCAGATACCGTTACCACAGCTCCTACGGTGAATTACACGAACGAATTCGACGTGGACCTGTTTACTCTGGAATTATCGGCCCTGTATTATTTTACGGATGCCGCCGTCAAGGAATTCCAGCCGTATTTCGGGGGCGGTTTCAGCCTCGGATTACCGCACCAGAAGTTCACGGAAACCCAGTTGATCAGGGACCCGGATTCTGGAGGTATCTGGGAGACTGGCGAAACCCTGAAAAATATCAAAAAGGATACGTGGACGTTTGAAGCGGGTGTGCAAGCGTTCATCGGTGCTCTGTACTATGTCGGTACACGATGGGCGGTATCGGTGGAAGGCCGCGGCCAGATACTTCAGAGCAAGTTTCCGCTCGAGGCCAAGAATGAGGATGGCGATGTGGAAGAAGTCAAGTTCGTCACGGACTTCTCCGGTTTCATTCTCGCCGCGGGTGTTTCATACGCATTCTAGTTTTTTGCCGGTGGGGCCCTCCCGGGTCCCCACCCCACCGGCACCGTTCCGTTTCGATCGCGTCCCACATACAGGAGGAATCATGGTCAGCAGCGTCACGGTCAGATCCGAAAACGCGCCTGTCAAGGAGGATGTTGTCATCCTTCCCGTCACCCCGAAAACCAGAAACCTCACGGGCGCAGCCTTGGCCCTGGACCGGTCGTGCAAATCACTGCTCAGTTTTCAGATCAAGAAGAACAAGTTTGGCGGCACGTGTGGCGACACGCTGCTTGTATCGCTCAACTATCCAAAACGGCCTTTTTTTGTGCTGCTGCTGGGGCTTGGCGAGCCCGATGAACTGACTCCGGAATCGGCGGCGGACGCGGCGGGTTCGGCGGCCAGGGCGCTGTCGGGAAAAAATCTCAAAACCGCCGCTGTAATCACCAGCCCCGTTGAAGGCGCGCTTGACAAACAGACTTTTGTTCGCGCGTTCGTCAAGGGATTCTCGCTGGCCCAGTACCGTTTTTCGCTGAATGAAAAACCGTCGGACCCACCGACGTTAGGAAAACTCGCATTTCTCGCCGTTGAGGATCTCAAGTCAACCAGACAACACGCAAACGAAGCACGGATTATAACGGACTTCATCGCGGGAGTCCGGGACATGGTCAACACACCGGCCAACGTGCTCACACCCACTTCCCTGGCCGATCGCGCCAAAACGATCGCGCGCGACAACGGGCTGAACTGCACCGTTCTGGGCCCGACGCAGATGAAACGAAAAAAAATGGGCGCGATTCTGGCGGTAGCGGAGGGTAGCCGTGAGGAACCTCGGTTTATCGTTCTGGAGTACAACAAAAACAAAACCGACCTTCCGCTGGTCTGCCTGGTCGGCAAGGGCGTGACTTTTGACTCGGGCGGCATTTCCCTGAAGCACTGGGAACGAATGCACGAGATGAAGGGGGACATGGCCGGTGCCGCAGTCGTAATCAATACCATCGCAGCGGCGGCCTGCCTTGAAATCCCCGTTCGTATTGCGGCTCTCGTGCCGGCAGTGGAAAACATGCCCGACGGCACTGCCCTGAAACCGGGAGATGTGGTAACGACGTTCTCCGGAAAAACGATTGAAATTCTTTCGACCGACGCGGAAGGCCGGCTGATTCTGGCGGATGCGCTGACCTATGTGCAAAAAAACTTCAAACCGGACGTCACGATCGATATGGCGACGCTGACGGGCGCGGTTCTGATTGCCCTCGGCACCCGGATTGCCGGTCTCATGGGTAACTCCGACGATGAAATCAGTCGCCTGGTGGCCGCGGGTACGGCCGCCGGGGAATCCACCTGGCAACTGCCCCTGGACCGCTATTTTCGCAAATCGGTCAAGGGTGATATATCGGACTACAAGAACTACTCGGGCCGGGATGGCTCAACCAGTGTAGCGGCGGCGTTACTCGCGGAATTTGCCGGCGACGGCCCGTGGGTGCACATCGACATCGCCGGTACATTCTGGTCCAACGGCGGTGGCGCTTCGTATCACGGCAAGGGCGCCACAGGTTACGGCCTCGACCTGCTCGTGCAGTACCTCGAGGCCCTGGGCGCGGTCTCGTAACCAGTTTTTATTACTTCCAGATATTGCGGTCCCGGCGTGTGAGGAACACCCACAGGCCGGCAACAGCGGCGGCGTTGAGCACGAGGAACGTCCACGATACGCGGAACACCGATCCGA
>CAYUDF010000489.1:0-3375 GCA_964443465.1 uncultured bacterium | reverse complement strand
TCGGGTGCATAGGGGATCCCTCCCCCCAGACCGATAGAAGTGCTGAATTGAAAACTGTTTGCCTTCGTTGCCGTCAGGCCGGGTGTCGTGATTAGGAAAGCGAGTGCGGTAGCTATAATCAAGATTCGCTTCATGCAAACTTACTCCTGAAACGGTCGTGTCTGATGATTTGTTGGACATCGAGGCGGGTGGGCGCCCGGGAACCCGGGGATAACCCCGTGAATATCGATATAGTCTATCTGTATAATAATCAAAGTCAAGCGTAAATTCCAGATAGATAAATCGCTTTGATACTGTTTCTTGTGTGTGCTAGGTTCGAATCGAACAAATGTAACATTGTAGAGGAAGGAGAGTTAGACCCATGTCACAAAGCGGTTTCGGGGACGAAATAAAGATCCCCAAAATTCAGATTCCGCGGTTGCCGGGTGGGGCTGTTCGGGGGGTGATTCTGGGCGTTATTCTGCTGATCGTGGCGTTGTCCGCGTTTTACACCGTTGGTCCCGAGGAAATCGGTGTTGTGCTTCGTCTAGGAAAGTTCGTTCGCACAACCGAACCAGGTCTTCATGCCAAGCTCCCGTTCGCAGTCGAACGGGTCATCAAGGTGCCAATTCAGAGGCAGCTAAAGGAAGAATTCGGATTTCAGACGGTCTCGGCCGGCGTGCGCAGCCAGTTCTCGGTGCGCGGACGCGAGGCCGAAGCCAACATGCTGACAGGAGACCTGAACGCGGCGGTTGTTGAATGGGTTGTCCAGTACCGTATCGTGGATTCCTACAAGTACCTTTTCAGGGTCCGGAACGTAAAGGATACGTTTCGTGCGATGACCGAAGCGGTTATGCGCAAAATCGTCGGCGACCGGACGGTCAACGAGGTCCTTACCATCGGCCGCCAGGAAATCGCCGACCTGGTTGAGCAGGGTCTGCAGGAATTGTGCGACCAGTACGAAAACGGTATCAAGGTGGAACAGGTGGTGCTCCAGGATGTCAACCCGCCCGATCCCGTCAAACCGTCGTTCAACGAAGTGAACGAAGCTCAGCAGGAAAAAGAAAAGTTGATCAACCAGGCGCAGTCGGAATACAACAAGGTCATTCCGCGAGCCAAGGGTGAGGCCCAGCAGACCATCCAGGAAGCGGAAGGTTATGGATTGTCCCGTGTCAACACGGCGCGAGGCGACTCGGCCCGGTTTGTTGCCGTTTACAACGAGTACCGCAAGGCGCCCGAGGTGACACGGCAGCGAATCTACCTGGAGACAATGAACCGGATCCTGCCCCAGCTGAAAAGCAAGGTTATTGTCGACGACGAACTGCGGAGCGTGTTACCCCTCCTCAACCTCGACAACAAGGGCAAAGGGGGTGGTGAAGGATGAGAAATCTATACATCATAGTAGTATTGCTCGTGTTGATCATCCTTCGTAGCGCGTTTTATGTCGTGCAGGAACCAGAACAGGTGATCATCACCCAGTTCGGTAAACCGGTCGGTAATCCGGTGTCCGAACCGGGACTGAGTATGAAGATCCCGTTCATACAGAAAGTGCACCGGTTCGACAAGCGCTTCCTTGAATGGGACGGCGACGCCAACGAGCTGCCCACCAAGGACAAGCGGTTCATCTGGGTGGATACTTACGCCCGCTGGCACATCACGGACCCGCTCAAGTTTTTCCAGCGGCTCCGCGACGAACGCGGTGCCCAGACGCGCCTCGATGACATCCTCGACGGCGAGACGAGAAACGCTATCGCCAAGCACAATCTGGTCGAGCTGGTTCGCACGTCCAACCGGGATCCGGTTGCAGGCGAACTGGACCTCGATGAAACCACGCTGGACAAAATCAAGTTCGGCCGGAACGTCATTCGGCTGGAAGTGCTCCATGCGGCGCAGACCCGGACGGAAGACCTTGGTATCGAGATTCTCGACGTGCAGTTCAAGCGGATCAATTATGTCGAGGAAGTACAGCGAAAGGTCTACGATCGTATGATCGCCGAACGGCGCAGGATCGCCGACCGGTTCCGGTCGGAAGGCGAAGGCGAAGCGTCCAGAATCCTGGGTGAGAAAGATCGCGAGCTCAAGCGAATCCAGTCGGAGGCGTATCGCACAGCCAGGGAAATCAAGGGCGACGCCGACGCGCTTGCGACCAACATCTACGCCGCGGCGTATGACCGGTCCGCGGATTCACGGGCGTTTTACCAGTTCCTCAAGACGATGGAAATCTACGAAACAGCGCTGGACGCGGAGACTTCGTTGATTTTTTCGACCAAAGGGGAATTTTACAAGTTCCTGAAATAGGGGCTCGACGGCGTAAAAAGCCGTAATACAATACTCCGTCGCGGTCCCGCGGCGGAGTATTGCTTGCTGTATATACGAAATAGAATTAGGTTACCCTAAATTCTAAGGTGGAATAATGACGGAAGACGAAAAAAAGCGTTCAGAAGAATTTGACATTGAAAACAGGGAATGGCTGGAGTCCCTCGACTATATCTATGAAAACGAGGGACCCGAACGGGTTGAGGAACTGTTACAAAGGCTTCGCGATCGCGCCCAGGCCTATGGAGTGCGTCTCGATTTTCCGGGCAGCTCTCCGTACATCAACACCGTTCCGGTGTCACAGCAGCCCGCCTACCCGGGGGACCGGGCCGTCGAACGTCGAATAAAGAGTTTCATCCGATGGAATGCCATGGCGATGGTAGTTCGCGCCAACCGCAGATCAACCGGCATCGGCGGGCATATATCCACCTACGGATCAGCCGCCACGCTGCTGGAAGTCGGGTTTAACCACTTTTTCCGCGGACCGGGAGAAAACCGCTCCGGGGACCTCGTTTATTTTCAGGGACACGGCGCGCCGGGCATTTACGCCCGAGCTTTTTTAGAAGGCCGTATCGACGAACAACACCTGGAGAATTTTCGCCGGGAACTGGCCGACGGCGGCGGGCTTTCGTCTTATCCTCATCCGCGGCTGATGCCGGATTTCTGGGAATTTCCAACGGTTTCGATGGGGCTGACTTCTATTTCGGCGATCTATCACGCCAGATTCATGCGCTACCTGGAAAATCGCGGTATCCTGGAGACTTCAGGCCGGCGCGTGTGGGCGTTTATGGGGGACGGCGAGATGGACGAACCCGAATCGATGGGATCGATCACGCTGGCCGCGCGCGAGCGTCTGGACAACCTGACGTTTGTGATCAACTGCAACCTGCAGCGCCTCGACGGGCCGGTCCGGGGCAACGGTAAAATTATCCAGGAACTGGAGGCGGCGTTCCGCGGCGCCGGCTGGAACGTTATCAAGGTAATCTGGGGCAGCGACTGGGACAAACTACTGGACGCCGACGAAGACGGTGTGTTGATCAAACGGATGTCCGAAGTGGTTGACGGACAGTTTCAGAAATA
>CAYUDF010000488.1:0-3375 GCA_964443465.1 uncultured bacterium | reverse complement strand
GTCCGGGATCGGCTATTTGTACAACACTGAAAACTGTTTTCGGAAGTCGAAGGCCGGGAGAGAGGTTCGTTACGCCGGCCCCCGTTGATACAAGCCGCGCAACCGGACACACAGCCAGCAACACAAAAGCGACCGTCCATATCCGGCTGTGCACAAACGCCGGCGATCGTTTCAGAAAACGAACGGCCAGCCAGGCGCTGCCGATGATCAACGTCCCCTTGGCGGCGAGATCGATCAGAAATCCCAGCCAGGCGGCGGCCGATACGGACAGTATCTGTCCCTCCACCAGCAGGTCCATCAGGATTCCTTCCCGTCTCCTGCTTCATCGATCAAACGGGTCAACCGCTCCAGGTCTTCCCCGCTCAGTTCTTCTTTGCGATCGTCCAGCAATGCGGCCACCAGCATACCCGGTGATCCCCCGAAAAACGTGTCGATCACATTGTCCAACGCGCTGTGCCGGGCTTTGTTTGAATCTATCGTCGGGAAATAAACTTTGCGCTGGCCGTCGGGACGGGCCTTGAGAAGCCCCTTGTCGGCCAGGATGTGGCACATCCGGCGAATCGCGTCCTGGGTGGGAGGGTCGGGGATGTTGTCGACGATTTCAGCCACGCTGGCCTTACCGAGGCGGTAAACCGCGCCCATGATCTGCCGTTCTCGTCGGCTCAACTGGTGTTCGAGAATGTCTTTTTTCCTGCGCCGGGGCATCCGCAACCTCCATACGTATGGATACACGGGACCGTTATACTTGCAGGTAATAATTTACCGGTCTGGCGCCCCGAAATCAACAGGAAGTTTTCAGACGATTTCCACCAGTTCGATGGTGAACGACAGCTCTTCTCCAGCGAGCGGATGGTTGGCATCCATGGTGACGTGGGTCTCGTTTACGTCGGTTACTACGGCTTCCATTTTCTGCTCGTCCTGCTCCAGCACCAGGCCGTCACCAACTGCGGGGTTGAGATCCGGCGGCATCATGGTGCGTTCGACGGTAAGTACCATTTCTTCACGGCGCGGGCCGTAGGCTTCGTCAACCGGGATCTTGAATGAGCTGGATTCGCCCACTGACATCCCGGCTACCGCTTTGTCAAAACCGGGAATTACTTCTCCCGACCCTACCGTAAACTCGACAGGATCGGCGCCCTCGGAACTGTCGAACTCACTGTCGTCGTTGAGCGTGCCCTTGTAGTGGACTTTTACCTTGTCGCCTTCTTTTGCCTGTGCCATGCAATCCGCCTTTCTGTTTGCCCCAAGTTAATGTTTTACTTCGCCTGTGTCAACGGGTCCCCGTTAAGGGGACCCGTTGTGTTCCACGTCGTGGAAACAGGCAGAAACTGAAAAATCCTCGTTCGTCTCTTACCCTTCGAACAACTCGTCTACGGTGACGATCTTTATGTTGGCCGGGGCAACGGTGAGCGGGTACGTGGAAAGCACCTTGTCTTCCTCATACACTTCAGCCGGCTTCTCCGAGGCATATTCGATCGGGCTGGGTTCGTTGTTGACCAGCATCCTCTTTAATCCCTCGGCATCCGGCGTGATAAACACCACCTTTACGTTCCGGTAGCTGAGATACTTTTTCAGCGCCGCGTTAACGTCCTCCAGTGTCAGCTCGTCCAGCATCGCCGCGTACGTATCCCAATGATAATTCTGGTTTCCGTAAAAACGATCGTCGATCGTGTACCCCAGTTTCATCGTGGTTGTCGGCGCGTAGTGCAGGATATATCCCTTGAGAAATTTCCGTGTCAGGTCGAAGTCCTCCTGGGACATTCCATTGTCGATCAGCGACTGGAGCTCGTGCATGGCGGCACGGAACGCGAACAGACGCGTTTCGTTGGGCACCGGCCGGATCCAGACCTGGAAGATCTGCTGCCGGCGCGCCACGTTGGCCGGCGGAAACTGCCGGCGATGGCTGCCGGGGAAATGCTCGATGTAAGCGTAGTCGCCGTAGTTGAGCCCCCGGACCTCACGAATTACTTCGTACAGGTGAGAGAAGCTGTTGCGGTGTTCGCCCAGCCACGATGTGGCCAGCGCCAGCGCGTAAAAATCCTCGCTGCCGCGTGTTGCATCGATCGGAAATCCAAAACTGATCGCCGTCGCGGTGGCGTCTTTTTCGATGATCTTTACGTGCATGCCTTCGATCTTCGCCGGATTCGCCGCGGCGACCTGGGCCGTCTTGCCCGCACCGAGTGTCTCGAAATCCGTTTTGACGCGCACGGGAAAGTTCTCTTCGAAACCGCCACCCAGTCCGATCACAGCGTTGTCCCACGTATAGTAGGTCTTGTAAAAATTTTTCACGTCGTCCAGTGTAATGGACTCGAGACTCTTGACCCAGCCATCTTCATTGTGTCCGTAAGACGTGCCGGCAAAAATAAACTCGTACAAAACTTCTTTACCGAGCTCTTCGTCCTGCGAATAACGAAGCGTGGTTTTGACGTAGTTCAGGTAGTCGGACTTGACCCTGTCGAAGTCTTCCTGCTTGAACCCCGGCTCGAGCAGCACTTCCTTGAACAGCGCATAGTACGCTTCGAGGTTGTCGACGTGGGTCCGGCCGGTGAACACGGACATTTCCTTGTCGACGTTGTCGCCGATCCCCGCGGCCATCGGGTATAACAGCGCGGTTATTTCCTCGTAGGAGTGTTTCTGCGTAGCGCCCCCTGTAATGAGCGACGCCGTCAGGGCCGCAAGCCCCTCCTTGCCGGCGGGATCGTTCTGCGAGCCAATATTAAAAAAGACACGAAAAGAAACCGTCGGGTCGTCCTCAACAGGCAACATAACCACCTGGTCTCCGAGATCGCTCTGCCCGCATCCCGAAACGAGCAACACGAGCATAAAGCCGAATGCAATAATTTTGTTTTTCACGGCTACTCTCCCTTCAGGACCAGAACGGTACGACGTTCTTTTTGCAAATATCTCTGGGCCGCCGCACGAATGTCTTCGGGCGTAAGCGTGGCGAACGTGGTGTACAACTGGTCGACCGCTTCGATACCGCCTGTCAGCGCAATAAGCCGCGCCAGACCGCCGGCCACGCGGCCCGGTGTGTCCAGACCCATCAGGTAGTCGTAACGAGTACGCTTCTTGATGTTTTCCAGCTCGTCTTCGGACACCAGTTCCTTTGCAAACCTGGCGGCGGTTTTATCGATCTCGTTGATCACGTAGTCGATATCAGCCGCATCCTTCACCCGCGTGTACACGTCGTAGATTTTGGGGTCGCGATTCCAACCGAAGTCACCCGCTACCCATTGCACTTTCTGTTCGCGGATCACCAGCTTCTTGTAAAGTTCGCTGTTGTCACCAAACGCCAGGTCGGCAAGCAGAAATGCGGAAGCGACCTGTTTGTCCGACGCGTTAAAGGCGTCGCCCTTGTAACCAATCCACACCAGC
>CAYUDF010000487.1:0-3377 GCA_964443465.1 uncultured bacterium | reverse complement strand
GGGGAAACAAATGCCCATACTCTGAAAAGGACAAACGGGTAAGCGCCAAGTATCCCCATTACAAGGCTGATCTTGACGCGCGCCATGAACGCTTCCGTGGGAGCGTAAAATATAAGGTTTCCAACCGACATATCATCGATAAGAATATCGATAATCCGTCCGCTGAAGAACCAGCATACGATCATCAGCAGCAGGAGAACGATGACAGACTGAATAAGAACACCCCGAAGATCATCGAGGTGTTCGAGAAACGACATCTCCCGCAGCAATTCCTTTTTCTTTGCGGACTCCTTGATCGGAGGCACGGTCTTTTCCACTCCTCCGCTGTTTTACAACAGCTCTCTTTCTACTTCGAAACTCACTGTTGTTTCCACGGCATCTCCGCCCGAGACCGGCGTCAGATCCATCTTGATTTCAATCTTTTCCTTGATTTTGACGATGATTCCATCGGCGGGATCAAAGAAATACTCGCCTTCACCTTCGCCTTTACCCTCGGCCTTGTACTCACCCATCGGGGTAGTGCTGACTCCACCAATACCGGTTTCGACTTCGGCCGCGACTTTGGCGCAGTTGCGCCCCTTTACTTCCTTCATCTCCTTGAATGTGTAAACGGCGTTCGACGTGACGTGCATTCCTTCCTCGTCGGTCTCCTTGGAGTTTTCCCAGTTTTCGCCCTTGCTGATCTCCTTGCCGGGCAGATACGGGTAAAAACCGTCGACGAGCTGCTTTATCGATCCTTCGAACTGGCGCCAGGATTCGATGTAACCGAGAGCCTTGAGGCCGTCTACCTCGCCATGGCCATCAACGACAAAGGATATCGACTGCCCCATCAGAGCCTCACCCATCTGTGACTCCTGCATCTTGTCCATCCACATCATCGAGGATTCGACCTTGTTAAAGGTCACTTCCATCTTGAATTTACCGTCTTCGGTGGTACCGACACATTTCTCGGTGATTTCCATGTCGGCAAAAACACTGCTGCTGTAAGTACCGAAAAAGGTCTCCTGTGTGAATTTGACCTTGTAGTCCTGGTTGTGTCCTTCGTCGAAATCATATGCAAACGTGGCGGAATCATCCGCCGCAAGCTCCATCGGAACCGAGACAGCCACCGCGATCATGGCGATCATGGCGGGCAACCAGAAACGACGCAGAGTTCCCTCTTTGAGACTCATATTAACCTCCTTCACGCGAACTCCTGCCGCGTGATTTTCTGCCTTCGGAAAGATCGGACGCATCCTCGGTCTCATCGACTCCACCATTTTCCACGGGACCCGGTTTGTCCAGAAGCGTTTTAAGCTCCTTCATGAACTGGTTTATGTCCTTGAACTGGCGATAGACGGAAGCAAATCTCACGTAAGCCACTTCGTCCAGCTGCTGCAACCTGTCAATGACCTCGTTGCCAAGGTCCGTCGTTTTTACCTCGTTCTTGAATTTGCCGAAGGTCGCGCCTTCCACTTCTTCAAGAAGTTTCTCCAGTTGCTTTCGCGAAACCGAACGTTTTTCACAGGCCTTGATCAACCCCGTCAGAATCTTTTCCCTGTCGTACTGTTCGCGCCTGCCATCTTTTTTAACAACAATAGCCGGCGCCCTTTCGATGTACTCGTAGGTCGTATAACGCTTGCCGCATTGCAAACATTCCCGGCGCCGGCGGATCGCCTCGCCTTCCTTGGTGGTCCTGGAGTCGACCACCTTGTCTTCCTGGTATTCACACTGGGGGCATTTCATCGATTCTATCGCCTCTCGTGACCCGGTTACGTCCTCAGATCCGCATACAGGGGAAACGCCTCGCAGATAACGAGCGATTCCTTTTTAACCTCATCAATAACCGTTTCGTTTTTATGATCCTCCAGGACCCGGCACATCATATCGGCGATTCTCTCCATTTCCGGTTCTTTCATCCCCCTTGTCGTCAGCGCGGGAGTGCCGATGCGAATTCCGCTGGTGATAAACGGGCTCTTCTGGTCGAACGGCACCGTATTCTTGTTAACGGTGATACCGGCTTTTTCCAGCGCTTTTTCCGCTTTTTTGCCGGACAGCTTTTTGGCCGAAAGATCCAGGAGAAACAGGTGCGTATCGGTGCCACCGGAGACAACATCAAATCCCTTGTCCATAAACCGCTGTGCCAGAGTCGAAGCGTTTTTAACGACCTGTTTCTGGTAATCCTTGAACTCGTCACTCATCGCTTCGAGGAAACAGACAGCCTTGGCAGCAATCGTGTGCATGAAGGGGCCGCCCTGGGTGCCGGGAAAAGTAAGTTTATCCACGCGTTCGGCGTGTTCCTCTTTGCACAGGATAAAACCGCCCCTGGGACCGCGCAGGGTCTTGTGAGTTGTACTGGTAACCAGGTCCGCGTACGGCACAGGGCTGGGATGGATACCGGCGGCGATTAAACCCGCGATGTGCGCCATGTCAACCATCATCATACAACCCGCCTTGTCACAAATTTCCCTCAACCGGGGAAAATCGAGCGTCCGTGCATAAGCGCTGGCGCCGGCGACGAGCAGTTTCGGTTTCTCGGCGAGCACTTGTTGTTCCAGCGAATCGTAATTAAGCGCCCGTGTGTCGGGATCAACTTCGTAATGTACGACGTCGTAATACATCCCCGAAAAGTTGACGGGGTGTCCGTGCGAGAGGTGACCACCATGGGAAAGGCTCAGACCCATCATTTTGTCGCCGGGTTCGAGCAGTGCAAAATAAGCAGCCATATTGGCCTGCGTGCCCGCGTGGGGCTGCACGTTGGCGTGGTCGGCGCCGAACAGTTTTTTAGCCCTCTCGCGGGCGAGTTCTTCGACCTTGTCAACTTCCTCGCATCCGCCGTAATAGCGTTTCCCCGGATACCCCTCCGCATATTTATTGGTCATTACACTGCCCATCGCGGCGAGCACCGCGGGGCTGACGAAGTTTTCCGACGCAATCATTTCGAGTGTGCCGTTCTCGCGGCTTAACTCACCGTCGATGGCCGCCGCGACTTCGGGATCTGTTTTTTCCAATTTGTCGTAATCTAGTTTCAACCTTGATCTCTCCGTTCTTCGTACGCGGTTATTTTGTCCACGCGCCCGGCGTGCCTGCCACCATCAAAATCTGTTGTCAGAAATACATCCGTTATCCTCAACAGTTCCGGTATCTCGCATTGCCGGCCGGCGAGCGTCAGCACATTGGCGTTGTTGTGCTGCCTCGAGAGCGCGGCAGATTCCACCGTCAGACACAAGGCGGCGCGCACACCCTTGACCTTGTTGGCCGCTATCGACATACCAATACCACTTCCACAGATGAGGATCCCGCGATCGGCCTCGCCACTGGCCACTCGTTCGGCCACGGCAAACGCGAAGTCGGGGTAGTCCACGCTGTCTTCGGTATACGGGCCCAGGTCCTCCACT
>CAYUDF010000486.1:0-3382 GCA_964443465.1 uncultured bacterium | reverse complement strand
TTAACTCGTTGTATTTTCTAATTTAAACGTTTCCCATCTCGCCTTCCCGGGCCCCGCCACAGGAGGAATTCGAATTCGACCAGGATGTCGAGTTCGAGTTTGATCAGAGTGTTGAGTACGACGATGATAGCGGGGCGTGATTCTGTGATTCCCGCATGAGTGAGTCGAGCTAATGGACGGGCAGGCGTTGGCCCCGCCACAAGCGGGACAGCCTGGATCCGGGTGGGGGCGTCTGTGCCTGCTGCGGCGACGTGAGTGTTTGGGTGGCCAAAGAGACGGTGATAAACGCAGGAATGGCTTGAGGATCACTCTGGAAAAAGCCGACAGAGCGGGTGAGGGGGACATATCGGTGGATCGACGGGCGCGGAGGTTGTAGAATGGGAGGCTACGAGGCTAAATTAGCGTTCGAAATCCCTATCCTTCAGAAATCTACTCGACCGCGACGCGTAACCGGCGGATGAGCAAAACCAGCAAGGCACACGTTACGTGATTTTCAACTCCCTCACCTTTATCGCTTTTTTCGCGGTGGTGCTCGGACTGCACAATCTACCGCTACGCTGGCGCCTCAAGAAATTCAACCTTCTTCTGGCCAGCTACGTGTTCTATGCCGCGTGGAACCCGCCCTTTGTCATTCTCATCTGGGTCTCAACAATTGTTGACTGGTACGCGGCCCGCTGGATGGCGGCGGCCACCACGCGGCGAAGGCGAAAGTTACTGCTGCTACTCAGCCTCTGCACCAACCTCGGCCTGCTCGGATTCTTCAAGTACGGGACCTTTCTCCTCGACAACTTTGTTGTACTGATGCACGCCATCGGCATTGACTACACGCCTCTGGCTGCCGACATTGCGCTTCCCGTGGGGATCTCTTTCTATACGTTTCAGACGCTTTCATACACGATCGACGTCTACCGCGACCGCATCAAGCCGTGGCATTCAAGGCTCGACTTTGCGCTGTTCGTCACCTTCTTTCCGCAGCTGGTGGCAGGGCCCATCGTGCGAGCCACGGAGTTTCTGCCTCAACTCGTGGAGCCAAAGCGGCTGGCCCCTCACGTGTTTTCCTGGGGCCTTACGCTGTTCGTTATCGGACTCTTCGAAAAAGTGATACTGGCGGACGGAATTTGCGCCCCCGTTGCCAACATGGTCTATGCCGCCTCAGCACAGGCGGGAATGATCGACGCGTGGATCGGCACACTGGCTTTCTCCGCCCAGATATTCTTTGATTTCTCCGGCTATTCGACCTGTGCGATCGGCGTGGCCATGTGCTTCGGGTTTTCGCTGCCGGACAACTTTCGCTATCCCTACGGCGCCGTCGGGTTCTCCGACTTCTGGCGCCGCTGGCATATTTCTCTGTCCGGTTGGCTGCGCGACTATCTCTATATTCCACTTGGCGGCAACCGCAAGGGCAACGTCAACGTCAACCTGATGGCCACCATGCTTCTCGGCGGCCTGTGGCACGGCGCGGGCTGGACGTTTGTTGCCTGGGGCGGTCTGCACGGGCTCTATCTCATCGGCGAGCGCGTTCTGGCCCAGTTGTTCGGGAGCGTTGCCTGGTTTCGAAAAGGCGTTGTGCGCTTTGCCCTCGGTGTCGCGACGTACGTGCTGGTGTGTTTCACCTGGGTATTCTTTCGTGCATCTGATTTTACCAGCGCGAGTGAGATCATCACGGCCATGGTGGCAGGTGGCCGCGGCGACCTGTCGATCGGACTGGCCAACTCATTTAACACGGCGCTGCTCACGGTAATGATTCTCGGCTTTCACTGGTACATGCGCGAACGTACGCTGGAGGGTGTCGCGCGGAGCATACCCTGGTGGGGTCGCGCGGCCGTTATCGCGTTCATGCTGTTCTGGCTGGTAAACGAGACAGGAGGTGGGCGTGCCTTTATCTACTTCCAGTTCTAACGAACGCGCGCCAAAGGGCCGCTGGGCGCTCACATGGTTGAGCGCCATCATCGTTCTGGTAATTGCGCTGGCCGGGTGGAAAACATACTGGACCGGGCAGGGTTTCGGCGTGTCGTTGCCCAACAACTCGGCCGCCTGGGCTACCACACGAATGCAGCTGGGCCCGGAATCAACCGTGTTCACCGGAACGTCGCGGACACAGGCCGGCCTCGTCCCACAGGAATGGATGGCGGAGACCGGCACGCTCCCCCTCCAACTCGCGCTGGTCGGGAGTTCGCCCGTACCCGTCGTCGAACACCTGGCGACACAAACCGACTTCCGTGGACTTCTGATCGTTGGTGTGGTCGAAATGTACATGTTTGACGCCGACCATGGTCCCAACCACGGCAAGCAGGCGATGAACGAGTATCGCGACATTCTCGCCGGCCCCTCGCGCCGCTGGGGTGTTGCTCTGGCACGGCTGGTTCCGCACTCGCTGCTCATGCGCAACCAGCAGCTGACATTTCGCAAGATTGTCGATGGGTTATGGGAGGGCGGAGCCCCCCGCAATCTCCCCGCGAATATGCAAAGCAACCGGTGGATGAAATTCCAGCGCGACAATCTCGTGCCCGACGATCTCGACTACGAAGAATTCGAAAACGCCGGACGCCCTGCGACGGCAGCGGAGAGGGACGCGATCATCGAGCGCCTCGATACTTCCGTGCAGACCATTCAAGCGCGTGGCGGCAGAGTCATCATCGTCGCTTTCCCGTCGTGCGGCACCCGCCACGAAATCGAGCGACGACGCTATCCGCACGACATCTACTGGGAACCCCTCGTCGCGGGAACTTCGGCGCAGGTCATAAATGCGTACAGTATTCCGCAGCTGGTTGACTTTCAGTGTGCCGACGGTTCGCACATGGATGAGAGCGACGCTCGCCGCTTTACACGCGAGCTCGCCCGCATAATCGAGGCCGGGCGGTAGCGCCACACTGAGGAATCAAGCCGTTTGCAGCAACCCCGGCCCCCTGTTAGTATCCCGTCTATGATTGGCAACCGCATACTTCACTACAACATTATCGAGCAGCTCGGCGAGGGCGGCATGGGCGTGGTCTACCTCGCCGAGGACACGCGACTGCACCGCAAAGTAGCGCTGAAGTTTCTCCACAAATCGATTCGCGAGGACGAGGAAGCACGCGATCGGTTGAAGTGAAAACGTCCGACTGGGAACACCGAAGAGGACAATGGGTTAGCATCTGGTCATGATTGGTGGAGGCGGCGGGCCGCAGGTCCTTCGCCCTTGACTCGTGCTTCGAAGTAACAATCTGTGAGGCGAAGGAGAATTCGAACCCTTTTCACCCGCAAACCCTGACCCGATGATGGTGCACGACTTCGGTATCTAAGCCATGAAAACTATTGAGTTACCGCGCCGTTCTGATTCCCCTGGAATCCCCTCCAGTCCCCTGGAGTCCTCCCCAGTCTTGGAGATATTTTGGAGACGCAG
>CAYUDF010000485.1:0-3386 GCA_964443465.1 uncultured bacterium | reverse complement strand
CCCGCGACAGGCAGCATTCAGAGGTCCTCTCGACCCGCGTAACCGCACGCCTCGGACCGCAGGAGGTCAAGGCGGACGGCGTTAATGGGTTGAGCCGGCCCTTGAGCGCCGCGCCATAATATGAAGCCATAGGGCGCGGTGTCTCACGGAGGCGACCGTCCATGCAGGAAGTGCTACGACTGAGCGGGCCGCAGGGAGTCGTGCCGATGAGGCCCATAACGCCGGCCGCCCGAAACCGAGGACGCCCGGCGAGATCTATTTTTATTATATGGGGGGAGGTCAGGCCTCGGCCATTTCTTCTTTGCACTCCGGGCACTTCAGGTAGGAGCCCCGGGTTTTCGAAGTTTTCTGGACCACGTACGGGTGATTGCACGCGCGGCACGGGATCAGGACCGGTTTGTCCCAGCTCGCCCAGTCACAGTCCGGGTACTTGCTGCAGCCATAAAACAGTTTGCCGCGTTTCGTGACCTTTTCAACCACGCGCCCTTCACAGCCTTCTTTCGGACAGTCCATGCCGATCTGGTATGACTCCGTGTGTTTACAGTCCGGATAACTTTCGCACGCGGCGAATCGGCCATAACGCCCCGTTTTCAGTACCAGCCTCGAATCACACTTGGGACATTTGCCATCGATGTGGATCGACTGCGCTTCCTCTTCCAGCGGGCGGGAAAAACGGCATTCCGGATACGCGGGACACGCCAGGAACTGGCCGTTGCGGCCCCATTTCTTGATCAGTTTCCGTCCGCACTTTTCGCACTCGACGTCTACCTCTTCCTGCAGGTCTTTCTTGACGCCTTCTTTTTTCTCGTCGATGTGATCGAGCAGTTCCTTGAACGGCGTATAAAATTCTTTCACTACCGCCTGCCAGGCAAACTCTCCACCCTCGACCTTGTCCAGTTCCTGTTCAAGATGAGCGGTGAACGATGTATCGAAAACATCCGGGAAAAACTTCTCCAGAGTAATCCACACCTGCCGGCCCAGCGTAGTGGGCATCAGCCGGCCCTCTTCCTTGACCACGTAATCCCGATCCTGGATGATGGACACAATGTTCGCATACGTGCTCGGGCGTCCGATCCCCTTCTCCTCCAGGTCTTTAATCAGTGTTGCTTCAGAATAACGCGGCGGCGGTTCGGTAAAATGCTGGATGCCGTCAATGTTGCCGAGGTTCAGCTTGTCGCCTTCGGATACTGGTGGAAGATCGGCGTTTTCTTCATTCATTTTCTCTTCGTATACCGTCAGGAATCCCGGAAAAGTCATGATTCGGCCGTTGGCCCTGAGCGTGTACGGACCCGCCGCGACGTTTACTTCGGTGGTGTCGTACCGGGCGCTCTCCATCTGGCTGCCCAGAAAACGGCGCCAGACCAGCTCGTAAAGGGCAAACTGGTCTTTCGACAGCGAGTCTTTCACGGATTCCGGCGTCCTTGCCACTTCCGTCGGACGGATCGCCTCGTGTGCGTCCTGCGCCTTACTCTTCGTCTTGTACACCCGGGGTTTCGCGGGAATATATTCTTTGCCAAACGTTGTTCCAACATACTCACGGGCCTGGTCTGTCGCCTGGTCAGCCACCCGTACGGAGTCGGTACGCATGTAGGTAATCAGCCCGACGCGCTCTCCATCCAGATCGATTCCCTCGTACAACTGCTGCGCGAGCATCATGATTTTCTTTGGCGAAAACCGGAGCCGCCGGGCGGCATCGCGCTGCATGGTGCTGGTAATAAACGGCGGTTGCGGGTTGCGTTTCCGCTCTTTCTTGACAACTTTCGCGACTTCGAACGAGGACTTTTTCAGCTCGCCCAGCGCTTTATCGGTCTGTTTCTGATTCTTTAATTCTAACTTTTTGCCGTTTTTCTGCGCGAGTTTTACCGGCAGTTCCTTGCCATCCTCCGTGAGCAACATACCCTCGACGGTCCAGTATTCCACCGGCTTGAATGCCTCAATCTCAGATTCCCGCTCGCAGACCAGGCGCAAACCAACAGTCTGAACTCGTCCCGCGCTCAGACCGTAATAAAATATCTGCCACAGAACGGGACTTATCTTGTAGCCGACGATCCGATCGAGAATTCGCCGTGCCTGCTGCGCGTCCACCTTGTTCTGGTCGACGACGGTGGGAGAGTTGATCGCTTCCTTGATGGCTGTTTTTGTAATTTCGTTGAATATGACGCGTTTGACGTCGTCGTGTTTGATGGCGTTTGCCAGGTGCCAGGCGATCGCTTCACCCTCGCGGTCCATATCAAGCGCCAGAAACACGCAGTCCGCCGCTTTTGCGTCCTTCTTGATCTGGTCCAGAAGCTTCTTTTTGCCTTTGGGAACGACGTATTCGGGTTCAAATCCGTTCTCAAGGTCAACACCCAGTTTGTTTTTGGGTAGATCTTTCACGTGTCCAACGGACGCGATAACCTTGTATCCCCGGCCGAGGAATTTCTTGATTGTATTGGCCTTGGCGGGAGACTCTACGATAACGAGGGAAGATTTTGCCATGATTGTATCTTTAACCCGGAACGGTGGCCGGGACCTGACTGCTTGTGTATAAAGTTTTTATAAAATGAAGAACGCAAGCGTACTCTCTTGCGTCTGTTATTCAACATATGGACACCCGGTTTTACAACCGGCCGGGTTTCAAGTCGCCGGAATGTCTTCGTCAAAATTGTCGAAGAGTTCGTCTTCAAGCTCGCTCGGGTCCCGGTTAAAAATAACGGAACAAACGATGGCTTTCACATCGTTTAGCTGTATTTTTTCCTGTCCCACGGGAATGGCGCGAGCGATAATTTTCTCGAACTGCTCGCCGTCCACAATCCCCAGATTCAGGAGTCGAAGCAGGTAGCCGTAGCAGTCCGAGCACAGGCTCAACCTCTCCCAGTCGCTGAGCACACGGACAGAATTCTTGCCACGCAACCACATTTTTCCCCCGTCGGGCAGCTCTCCCCTCGAGGAATACAAAAAAACGGCCTGCTCGATCTCCTCCGGAGAATAGCCTCGCGTGGTGAGTTCTTTGTCTAAGTCTTTGTAGGATTTGTCGCTATCCTGGGTAAGTTCGGCAACCAGGACGACGAGGTCCATCAATCTGCTGAGCATTGCTTTTTCTCCTTGAAGCCTATCATGCAATTTACATGCTAGAGCAACGTGGACAGTAACATAACCTAGACACCGATTCTGAGGCAAATAAAATTCTCGTCCACGGCCATGGTGGCCACGGTGCGGGTGATGCCTGCTTAATCTGATTCATGAAGATATATCTCTAAGCGTCTGTACCGCAACACTTTTTATACTTTTTGCCGCTTCCGCAGGGGCACGGATCGTTGCGTTTGACCTTTTCTTCGGTCCGGACGACGGGGCGGGTTGGAGCCGGTCTTTTGAGCGCGGCGTTTGTCGCCGACGTGGTTCCCATG
>CAYUDF010000484.1:0-3386 GCA_964443465.1 uncultured bacterium | reverse complement strand
GGGCCTTGGTCAGACCGTCGGCGATCTGTCCGGAGATATCCAAAGCCTCGGCGATGGGCAGGGGCCCACGTGCAATCCGCTCCCGGAGCGACTCGCCCTCGTAACAGGCCATGGCGATGAACAGCTGTCCGTCATCGGTCTCACCGATCTCGTGAACGGTGCAGACATTGGGGTGATCCAGAGCCGAGACGGCCTTGGCTTCGTGGATGAACCGCTTCTTGGCCTGCTCGTTGTCGGTGAGTTCCGGGGGCAGGAACTTGAGAGCGACGTGGCGGTCAAGCTTCAGGTCCTGGGCTTTGTACACAACACCCATGCCCCCAACGCCGAGTTTCTTGACAATCTTGTAGTGGGATATGGTCTGGCCTATCATTTTACCGTCCAGCAAGTTAGGGACGTCGTTGATAAGGCAATAGGTGCGGATTCTGGAAGTGTTTTTATGATAACCGAGTAAAAAACGGATGTACAGCGTTGAATCCCTATTCTGTGCCGCCGACAGCATTGTGTGCGGCCTGGGCGGCTTTACCGAGATAACGGTGTCTATCTGGTCGGACTGCTCGGCCCGCTGGCGCTGCGCAAGGGGTTGTTTTAGCGACAAAAGAGTTAGCTAGTCAAAATGTACACCTGATGGAACTGGACGACTGATTTTCAAAACCCTTCGAGCTTGATCGACCATGACGCCCATCCAAATGGATGACGAATACCGTTGGGCCCGCGGAACGCCTCACGGCGTACGTCGGCCAACCCTCTCACATCGGACATCCCGCGAGATTGCCACGTCTCCACGTACGACGTCATAAGGCGGCGCGCTTCATCGTCGGCCACGGCCCAGAAGGTCTGCACGACCGCGCCGGCTCCAGCGTCGAGAAATACGTCGCCAAGACTGGGGGCAGCGTTGCGTGCGGTCAGGTACGGTGCGCCACTCGAACACCCGGACAGAACGACGATCTTGCACGCCTCGAGCGACTGGCTTCGAATATCGGCGATATCGAGGTAGGCGGCGTCGGGGCCGGAAGGGCTTTCGGGAGTCGACATCGGTATAAGGACCAGGTATGGCACTTCGGGATCGCGGAGCATGTGCGCGGCGAGATAGACAAAGCTCGCGTCCCGCAATTCCGACATCAGGTTGGATTTTGTCGCCGAGGTACCGTGAAGAAACCGCGCACCCGGATTGAGTGCGGCCACGGCTTCGCCTTCAGCGAGGGCTTCAGTCAATTCGCCTGCGAGCGGATAGCGATCGCGAAGCCGCGCGGGGATATTCGTGGTAACCAGGATGACGCCGGGACCTGAATCACCGCGGTCCAACGATGACCGGGCGGGGTGTCGCAGGTATGCAACGTCGTACACCTCGAGGAGCGGCTTGTACCGGTTGTGCTGCCCGATGTTCAGCGCCTCGAACGGGATTCTGGCCAGGTAACCGTCGCCGGAGATCAGGAGCAGCGGCGCCCCGTCAACGGAATCGGCCGCGGTCGGTGAAGCGATCTCGTCCGGCAACAAAATTTCGGCAAGGACGTGGAGTTGTTTGACCAGAGACGCATCGATGAGAGTCTCGGCATCACCGGGATCCTTTGACAGATCCCGCCACGTATCCGAAACCAGTTCCCGGAGACGGCCGGGAGTTGTGTCGAGTGTTTCGAGACGAATCCCCGATCCATCCACCGTCCAGCGCCGCACCGCGTCACCTGCGACTGAGTATGCCAGGTGTACACTACCGGCCGCCGCGATGCGCCCTCTTGAGGTTTCGGCCAGTCCCCTGACGTGATCGTAGACGGGTATGATGTCACCACGACTCGAACGGGCGTGTGCCCACAAATAAGTCTCGGTACTTGTATCGGGATCGCCCAGGTGCCGGTGCAGCGAGCGCCAGTAAAGTTCCGCGCCATAACTCAACACGGCGTCATCTCCCGCGAGCTCCGCGAGCAGGTCGCGGAATTCATCGCATCTCGACAACCACAGGTAGCCCTGCACGCCCCGATCGAGTGTCGCCAGCGAAGCTTCGAGCCGATCGAGGCCGCTTTCCAGAGCGGCGACTGCGGCATCGCGATCGCCCATAGCCAGGCAAACCCTTGCCCGGACGGCTTTTTCCAGCGCCCACTCACGCCTTAACCGATTCCGACGGTCTGCGTTGATCCCGGAATACAACTCGTCGAACGCGTCGAGAAAACCGAGCGATTCCTCGTACCGGCCTCTCGCCAGTTCGGCTCTCGCACCCAGCAAAGCAAATTTAGTGGCCAGCCAGGGCAGGTAATTCGCGCGACAATCGGCCATACCTTCCCGAACAAGCGGTAGCGCCACCGCGGACCGCCCGTTCGACACCAACCCTTCTGCCCAGTAAAATAGAAAAAGCGGATATCCGAGACGCCCCCGGATCTGTCGCACACGCGCGCGGAGATCCTGGTATAACTCCTGCGCCTCGTCGACCTGGCCTTTTTCCATCAAAAGCCGGGCCTCGAAGATATCGGCACCCGTATGGAAGGTCCGGAACTTATGTTTGAGATCCGCGTTCGGGAGGTCTTCCCCGTTTTCAAAGTACCTTCGTTCCAACACACGGGCCCTTCTTTGCAGCTTGTCGACGATCTCCCAGCTCCCCAGATCGGCCTGGTATGTCATTGTGCTTTGGATGAAACGAATCTCCGAATACCCTCCTTTGAATCTGCGGCATACTTCCTGCGATTCGTTGAACAGCTCGTGGGCGAGCGACAGCCTGCCCTCACCCGCGTAGTGCCACGCGTAGAACGAGTAGATCCGTGCCGCCTGCTGGGCCAGTTGATGCCGGGTTGCGATATTCAAAGCTTCGTCCCAGTACACCATGATCGAATCCGGAGTTCCGCTGGTGACGTGGTGTGTTCCCATCACACCGAGCAGCTGACACACCATGCCGTGGCTCTCGGTCTGGCGCGCATCCGATAGCGCTTCGCGCAGGTATTTCAGATGATTTTCGCTGTCTCCGAGTCCGGCGTACAGCGTTGCGATCGGGTACTTGAATGACGGTCGCAACAGCGCCATGTCGGGCGATTCGGTCTGCGGAAGAAGCCGCAGCAGAAATTCGAGCTTTTCCAACGTAGACAGCTTGGGGTCGTGGAAGATCTCCTGCTGGGCAATGTGCAGCTTTCGATATGGAATTCCTCTTTCGGCACTGGTGAGAATTTGATACTCGGAGAGTATTGCGGGAAGATCGTACTCGTCGTCGAGCGCGCGAGCGATCCTCTCCATCGACGGCAACACGATCGCGGCCGCCGCGCGATAGGAATCCGGACTGTTGAGCGGGATCGATTCCTTGAGGAAAATGTACGACTCGCGATTTGTCTCGACGCCGACTTCCCCGGCGTATGCTTCGAACGAATCACGGCCGTTGACGAGTTGCTGGAGGAACTCGCTGGATAGCCGGG
>CAYUDF010000483.1:0-3391 GCA_964443465.1 uncultured bacterium | reverse complement strand
ACAAATATGTCGATGACATCGAGGCACGGGAAGACGGCGGGACACCGGCGTTTCTGCAGACCATAAAGGCTGCTTTGTGCATCCGGCTAAAGGAAAAGATGAATCCGGAGAAAATGCTGGCCCGCGAAGAAGAGATGTTGAAGATAATCTGGGACAAGTTTGAGAAGATCGAAAACCTCCACGTTCTGGCGGGGCATGTCAGGGACAGGCTCGGGGTTGTGGCATTTTACGTGGACAATCTGCACTACAATCTCGCTGTAAAGATGCTGAACGATCGTTTCGGTATCCAGGTGAGGGGCGGTTGTTCATGCGCGGGCACGTACGGTCATTTTCTGCTGCAGGTGGACCAGGATTATTCCAAAAACATCACCGACAAAATTAATACGGGAGATTTATCCGACAAACCCGGCTGGATCAGGATGTCAATTAATCCTGTTATGACAGATGAAGAAGTCCGGTTTATCGTCGATGCCATTGAACAAGTTTGCAGGAACCACGTTGAGTGGGCGAAGGACTATCACTACGATTCAAAAACCAACGTGTTTCATCACAACGATCACCCGCATCTGGAATCAGAGATCGTTGAAAAATGGTTTAACTCCTGATCCGAACCCAATCTCCCCAATTCACATGTGGCTGAGGCCTAGTGCGATGACGAAGTCGCCTCGAAAATCTCATCCGTCGTATCCGCCGTAGCGGCTCGGACCAGCCATTTCTCCAATTGCGCCGGTTTTTCTGATTTGTTGATGCGCTCGCGGCACTCGTCGTCGACATCGAGGCCACGGACCTCGAGGAGGCTCAGCAGGCTGCCGGCGATTTTCTGAGCCTTTTTCTTTTGTTCTTCCTCACGCGCTTTTTCCGCGGCAAGCTTGGTCACCTTTAGGTGGTCACCGGTTGCTTCCGCCACCTTCTGGTACCACGACTCGGGATAACCGGGGTGTTTGACATTGCCGTTCTCGTCCTTGACGTTGCCGTCGAGGAATTTATACAGCAGAAACTTGCCCAGTTCGCGCCACCGCTCCACCACGCCGTCTCCGGCGGCGACGGAGTATTCGGTGAGGTAGTCCTTGGCCAGCCGCGGGGACTGTTTATACAACGCGGCAGCGGCTTCGTCGATCTGGGGCTGGTCGGCGAGAAACTTGTTTTCCAGTTCGCCCTGGACCCTCTGTACCTCGACGATCATATCGCTGTAGCGGAGGTATGTGAAGTTGGATACATAATTGAACACCCAGAACGCCGATTCCCACGTCACCGTATTGAAGTCGCCTGTGCCGACGGCATAACTGGTGGGTACACGGGTCACGCCGGCGTACACCGGAAAATAGACGGTGCTGTACGTGTCGTCGACGCCGAACCAGAACACGCCACCAATGGGATCGGGCAACCACGAGCGCGCCTGAGCGACAAAAGAAAAACCGGTCTGTTGGGTGGACGTCGCGCGTTCATTCAGGTAACGGTCTTCGCCGGCTTTCCATGTGAGCGGGCGCCAGCGGTAGGGCAACTCGTACGGGCCGGCGCCGATGTCCTTGGTCATGTCCAGGGGTGTGCCCTCGAAGTGGTCGCGCATGAAACCCATCACGTCGGCCGGCGTGAGTTTACGGTCCGGTTTGATCCACAGCGGGTAGGGCGTATCGACGTCTTCACCCATCGCCCAGTTGACGGGCAGGTCCAGCGACGGCGCTGCCCGGTGGTACATGCACCACACGCGCGCGTCGCAGAACCGCCGCGCCCCGAAACTGGGGGGATTGTACGTGTCGGCGAAACTGAAATCCTCGTCCTTGCCGTCGTAATACCCCATGTCGCGCGCGAACGAGATCACGTCGGGGGCGTACAGCGTGTTTTTCTTGTCCTTCAGCGGAAACTGGTGGATACGCGCCGCGTTGGCGTGGGCACAGATGTATCCGTCGGGCACTTTTCGGGCAACCCACACGGCGCCCTTGTTGTCCGGGCCCTTGCCGATGATTTCGAATATCCATACTTCATTCGGATCCGAAACGGAGAACGATTCACCCGAACTGTAGTAGCCATACTCGGCAACCATGTCGGTCATTATCTGGATCGCTTCGCGCGCTGTTTTGGCCCGCTTGAGCGCGATATACATCAAGCTGCCGTAGTCGACGATGGCGTCGGGGTCGAACAGTTCTTCGCGCCCGCCCCACGTGGTCTCACCGATCGAGACCTGGTGTTCGTTCATGTTACCGGCGACCGAGTATGTTTCCGGTACCTGGGCGATCTGGCCGAGGAATTTGCCGGTGTCCCATTCGTATACGTCCAGTATGGCGCTCGGCGCGTGCCGGCCTGCCGATGTGTAGTACAGCTCGCCGTACAACACATGCGCGTCGGCGGCGTACGTGATCATCGTCGAACCGTCGGTTGTGGCGCCTTTTGTAATGAGAAAATTGGTGCAGGCCCACGAGGGGATCGTCATCGGGGCGAGTAGTGCCACAAGGGCCACGGCGCAGATCAGCGTAATTTTTTTCATGTTCAGGCTTTTCTCCTTATATACCGAAAAACGGTGGGAAGGGGGTCGGGACCATTGTAAAGCGTATGGAAGGTGGGATCAATACCGGCGACTCTAAATTATGTGGTAATACCGTGGGAATATCCGGTATCGTACATCAAGGTCCAGAGGAGATTGATTTGATCGGGGAAACCATATCGCACTACAAGATTCTCGCGAAACTGGGCCGCGGGGGGATGGGTGAGGTCTACAAGGCCGAGGACACCCGCCTGCGGAGAACCGTCGCGCTCAAGTTTCTCAACCCCGGGTTGAGACTTGACGAAGACGCACGGACCCGGTTCATGCACGAAGCCCAGGCGGCTTCCGCCCTCCAGCACCACAACATCTGCACGATCCACGAAATCGACAGCACGACCGACGGCCGGATGTTCATCTGCATGGAATATTACGCGGGTGACACGCTAAAGGCGCGTATCGAACGCGGACCGGCTCGTGTGGACGAAGCCATCGATATCGTCACCCAGATTGCCGAAGGCCTGGCCCGGGCACACGCCACGGGCACGGTACACCGCGACATCAAGCCAGCCAACATTTCAATAACCGACGAAGGAGTGGTGAAGATCCTGGATTTTGGTCTGGCCATGCTCGACGACCGCACCCGGGTCACCCAGATGGGCACAACGGTGGGAACGGTATCCTACATGAGCCCAGAAAACTCCAGGGGCGAAGACGTTGGCCCGTCGACGGACGTGTGGTCGCTGGGTGTCATCCTGTACGAAATGCTCACCGGGCGCCTGCCGTTCAAAGCTGCCCACGAAGCCGCTGTGATGTATTCGGTGATCAACGAATCACACCCCCCGGTCGCCGCGGGACGTTCGGACATTCCCGAACAACTGGTGCGGATCATAGACAAGGCGCTGGCCAAGGATC
>CAYUDF010000482.1:0-3394 GCA_964443465.1 uncultured bacterium | reverse complement strand
AGCCATTCAGGTAAACGCCGGGCTGGATCCTGGGGGGCCCAGACGGTGGTTTATAGACCCTCTGGACGGGACCACCAATTATATACACGCTTACCCGGTGTTTGCCGTCAATATAGCCCTGGAAGTCGAGCGAAAGATGTCCGTTGGCGTCACTTACAATCCGCTTCTGGACGAAATGTTCACTGCGGCCAGCGGCGCCGGCGCGTTTCTCAACGACGAACCCATCCACGTCAGCCAGGTCAGCGACCGAAACCGTACGCTCCTGGGGACCGGATTTCCGTTTCGTTCACGACAGTATCTGGACATTTATTTGAAGTCGTTTAAGTACTTCTTCAACAATTCGCGGGGAATCCGCCGTTGCGGTGCCGCCGCGCTGGACCTGGCCCACGTCGCCGCCGGCCGGCTGGACGGATTCTGGGAACTGACGCTGTCGCCGTGGGATATGGCGGCCGGAGTGGTATTGATCGAAGAAGCGGGTGGGCGTGTGACCGATTTTTACGGTGGAAGCGCCTATCTGCATGAAGGACATATAGTTGCGTCGAACAACAAGTTTCACGACTGGATGATCGATTCGTTGGGTAAGGTGTTTGATAAAAACACCCGGTACGACGGGCGAGATTGATTTTTGCAGTGTCCGCGCTGGGAAGAAATTCGTAACTTGTGTCATACCTATGTGTCTGATGGGGATTGTGCTGCAATCGTTTCTGGGCAGTTGTTACCGTCAACGAAGGCTGATATGATTGTCAGCACGAATCGCCATAATCTATGTTGCCGTCAGGTCAACATGGATTAAGTTATATATTCGGAACATACTGCAAATAAATTCCGTACAATTGTTAGTCAAACCGAATCGGTCGGCGGCCACTGACGGGAGCCGCCCGGCCCGATCTGAACAGATTCTACAAACTAAAAGGTATCTCTAAAAATGACAAGACGTTACGCCTATGCGCCTCGCCGCGTGATTTATGTTATTCAAACCATCTTATTGCTCGTGTTGTCCGGGCTTCTGATTTCGGGGTGTGGAGGATCGGACGGCGGACAGGCCGCTCACAACGGCGGCGGACAGGCCCACGCCAAGGGCGGGCGACCGGGTGGGGGCCCACCCTCTCAGCCGGCCATTCCGGTTGCCGTCGAAGACGCCCACGTGGGTTCGATCGCCAGTTATTACACGGCGACAGCGACGCTTGCCGCCGAAAAGGAAGCGGAAATCCTCTCGCGTGTGTCGGGCGTGGTCGAAGCGCTCCATTGTGAGGAAGGCGACATTGTGTCGTCGGGCAAAGTGCTTCTGGTCATCAACGACGACGAATACCGTTTCCGTCTCGCTCAAGCGGAAGCCAACACGGCCGATCTGAGGTCGAGATTCGATCGGCTGTCGGCAATGCAGAAACAGGAACTGGTGTCGGCCGAGGAATACGAGGGTGTCAAAAATAATCTCAAGGCGGCCGAAGCCGAGGAAGGCCTGGCGCGGCTGACACTTTCATATGCGCGAGTGACGGCGCCCTTCAACGGCGCGGTTGTGTCGCGCCTGGTGGACGTTGGCCAGAACATCAATATCGGAACCCCGCTGTTTGTGCTTTCTGACTTTGATCCGTTGCTCGCCCGAGTGCATGTCCCCTCAAAGGAGTTTAAGAAACTGAAACCGGATCAGCCGGTGGAACTGGTGCTGGAAAGCAATCGCCAGAAATTAAGCGGACGCATCAAGCTGGTGAGCCCTGTGATCGATCCGACCAGCGGAACGATCAAGGTTACGATTGAAATCGTGGATTACCCCGCCGGTGTTCGCCCGGGTGAATTCGCCGAAGTTCATATTGTTACCGAACGCCGGCTGGGCAGCACGCTTGTCCCCAAAATCGCGCTGGTCATGGACCGTGGCGAGCAGGTGTTGTACGTGGCGGCCGACAGTACCGCCGAACGCCGCAGCGTCGAAGTCGGATTCGAAGACGAAAACTTCGCCGAGATCATCAGTGGTATTTCCCCCGATGAATCGATTGTGGTCCGGGGGCAGCGTTCGCTCAAGCACGGCTCCGCAATCAAGATCCTCGAAGAAAACAATAATATGGAGAGGGCTGCCGACAGCACCAAAACTGCCGGGGAAGGATCGTAATGCGCGGATTGATCGCTGTAGCGGTCCGCCGCCGGGTGACCGTCATTATGACGTCGCTGGCGATCGCCGCGTTCGGTTTTGTCGGTTACAACCGCCTGCCGCTCGAACTGTTTCCGGATATCGCTTATCCCTCAATTACCGTCCAGACCGACTTCCCGGACACGGCTCCACAGGAAGTCGAAAACCTCGTCACCAAACCGGTCGAAGAGGCCGTGGGTGTGTTGAGAGGCCTCCAGTCGATTCACTCTGTATCCCGTCCGGGTGTATCGGAAGTCACGCTGGAATTTGCGTGGGATTCCGATATGGACATGCTGTCGATGGAAGTCCGCGAGAAGCTCGATCGCCTGGTCCTGCCGGAAGATTCGGAAGACCCGATCGTGCTCCGTTACGATCCGTCTCTCGACCCGATCATGAGGCTGGCACTTTCGGGTTCGGGCAATCTGAACGAAATGCGCCGCCTGGGCGACAGAAAACTCAAACAGGATTTTGAAACGATCAAGGGTGTGGCCGCCGCACAGATCAAGGGCGGACTGGAAGACGAAGTTCAGATAGACGTCGACCAGGAGCGCCTGGCCGCACTGGGCATCCCGATCGACCGCATCCGGCACGTAGTTGGCGTGTCCAACGTCAACCTGCCCGGCGGTGCGCTGAGGAGTGATGTCAGCCAGTACCTGATCCGCACGATGAACGAGTTCGACACCGTGGAAGAAATCGGCGAGCTCATAATATGGCAGGAATCCGACAGGGCCGTTCGCCTGCGCGACGTCGCAACCGTGCGCATGGGCAGCAAGGAACGCGAAGAAATCACGCGGGTAAACGGCGAAGAATGCGTCGAGATCGCCATGTACAAGGAAGGCGACGCCAACACCGTAACCGTCGCCGACCTCATACGCGAAAAAATGGCCGTGTGGGAAGACAAACTCCCCCCCGGACACAAACTCACCGTCCTGTTTGATCAGTCTCATTTTATAGAACAGGCGATTGGCGAAGTGAGGAATGCCGCTGTCATCGGCGGAGTGCTTGCCATTATCGTGTTGTTTCTGTTTCTGCGCGATCCGCGCAGCACGATCATTATTGCCACATCGATACCGCTGTCCGTCATCGCCACGTTTTTGCTGATGTACAGGCTGGATATCTCGCTCAACATCATGTCCCTCGGGGGTTTGACGCTGGGAATCGGTATGCTGGTGGACAACTCGATCGTGGTTCTCGAGTCTATATTCCGGAAGAAACGACAGGGAGTACCGCTGGCGAGCGCCGCGGTGATCGGGACCAGCGAGGTGGGGCCCG
>CAYUDF010000481.1:0-3397 GCA_964443465.1 uncultured bacterium | reverse complement strand
GATGTATCCCTCGTCACCGACCGCGAAACCGGTCGCCCGCGGGGTTTCGGTTTTGTCGAGATGGATCAGCAGTCGGCAAGTGCCGCGATCGAAGGCTTGAACAACAAGGACTTCGGCGGCCGCGACCTGAACGTCAACGAGGCGCGCGAGCGCAACTCAGGCGGTAGGGGCGGCGGTGGCGGCGGCGGCGGCGGCGGCGGTTACGGCAGAAACTAGTAGAGTTCTGGATCGTATTAATCGCAAAAAAGGGGCCGTATTTACGGCCCCTTTTTTTGTGTGTACCCTGGGGGACACCGGGCGAGAGAAAACCCGATCGTTGAAGACAAATGTTAAGCTTGACCCGATGGGGAGCAAATGACAATATGCCACGATAGTTGATCCTGATCGTATCGTCTTGTTGTTGGATGACACAGAAGATTTGTAAGAGTACGTTAGACATAGCGAGTGTGTTCCGGGCGACCGCTCCAAACCATAGCAAAGGGTGTCCGCATGCGTCTGCTTCTCATCAACCCACGTAATCCACTGGTTAACGTCACAAACAAGAAAAACTACTGGAACAAGTATCGCGTGTGGAAGCCACTCGGTCTCCTGGTGCTGGCCGGTCTTACCCCGCGGGACTGGGATATCACGGTGGTTGATGAAAACGTAGACCTCCCTGATTATTCGCAGATGCCTCAACCCGACCTGGTGGGTGTGACCGCGTTCACATCTCAGGCGCCGCGCGCGTACGAACTGGCGGCGGAATTTAGCGCCCGGAAAATACCGGTTGTGATGGGTGGGATACACGCCACTATGTGCCAGGATGAAGCGATGGCGCGGGTGGATGCCGTGGTGACCGGTGAGGCCGAGAGCATCTGGGCGCAGGTATTGGACGACGCGGCCCGTGGAGACTTGAAGCCATTCTATGCGGGCGGTCATGAGGGAATGGACCAGATGCCGCTGGCCCGCCACGATCTCCTGCCGACCGGTTATCAGTTCGGGGCCATTCAGACGACGCGCGGGTGCCCGCTCAACTGCAGTTTCTGCAGCGTCAGTGCGTTCAACGGCAGGTCGTACCGCCGCCGTTCGGTCGAGGATGTCGTAGCGGAATTCAGGCTGATCAAAGAAAAAATTGTTCTGGTTGTGGATGACAATCTCATTGGCACCCGTAAAGATCACATCGCCCGGGCAAAAGATCTGTTTCGCGCCATGATCGACGCAAAACTGGGCAAGAAGTGGGTCTGCCAGGCGACGATAAACATGGCCGATGATGAGGAACTGCTACGTCTGGCCCGGAAGGCCGGTTGTATGGGCGTTTTTATCGGCTTTGAATCGACTACCGCCGAAGGGCTGGTCGAAGTGCACAAGAAGTATAACATTCAGAAAGAACGCGATTTTAGAGCCTCGGTTCGCCGGTTACAGCGGCATAAAATCGCCGTTGCTGGCTCGTTCATTATGGGTCTGGACGTCGATCGGAAGGGTGTCGGCCTCCACATCGCCGAAACCGCCCGTAGTTACGGCGTGGATTTCCTCAACATGCTGTTTCTGACCCCGTTGCCGGGAACTGATTTGTGGAAGAGAATGGAAGAAGATGGCCGCCTTACCGCGGACCAGTTCCCGAATGACTGGCAATACTACACGCTGTCACTTCCAGTGGCGCGTTATAAGCATCTCACCGGGGAAGAAATCATCAAGGAAATGAACGACTGTATCCACAAATTCTATTCGGTGCGAGGTGTCGTGGGCCGCGTCGCACGCAATATCTTCAAGATGCAGCATCCCCTTCTTGTTATGGCGGGCAACCTCTCTTACCGCAAAAACGGTCGTATAAGCCGAAAAGTCGTCCACGACTTCAAGGCAACTACCGACCGCTTGCGAGCCGCCCTTCCGATACCCGCAACGGGAGAAAACCTGCATATTCTCGCGCCTCCCGTTGGTGTACACGAAACCAGTCGAGACTGACCGGGCCCGACCAAGAGCACGGGATGCCGTGTTACCTGTTGTACATATACCACTTAGCTGGTAACTTCAACCTGCCGTTATAATTGGTTACACGAGAAGGGAGTCTTGATATGCACTCGTCTTTATTCCGTCGAATCGTTTGGTACGGATGTCTGACGGCGTTGGTTGCTATGATGTTATTTTCGCTGGGCGGGTGTGGGGGAAAGAAAACCGAATCGTCATACGGTCCCGCCGCCGAGTGGGTGGATGACATGCGCGAACAGATCCAGAAGGATATTGATGATCCTGAAAAAGTCGCCGCGTTGCTGGTTGTTGTCGATAATATCGAAATAACGCTCGTCGACCTGGACGAGAACGTCAAAACTTACTACAAAACCCTGACGGAATTGGACAAAAACTACAATACCACACGTGAGGAATTTCAGGCTGCGATCGATACATTCAACGCGATGCGAAAAGAGATCTTCGAGAAGTTGTTGGAGCAAATGGCGGAAATGAAGCGCATTGCGGGTGAGGAAGACTGGAAAAAAATCGCCGACATCGACACAACACTGTACGAAAGCTGGCAGAGATCCTACGAGCTCTGATATCCCAGTGAGAGGAGAATCGTTATGATTATCGGGACCGTTACGCTGTTGTTGATGTTCTTTGGCGGGGGAGGCACGTTCTCGTTCGAGAAAGCATTTGACCCGTTTCTGAAAGAAGCTGTTAAGGATGAATCGCGTTACGAGCAGGTTGTTGATTTGTGCAAGGAGGCCGACCTACACAACAAGCAGTTTCAAACGGAAGTAAACGATGTGT
This sequence comes from uncultured bacterium, assembly GCA_964443465.1. Classification (GTDB taxonomy): domain Bacteria; phylum Krumholzibacteriota; class Krumholzibacteriia; order WVZY01; family JAKEHA01; genus CAYUDF01. Next base: position 655 of record CAYUDF010000481.1, on the reverse strand, counting down.
GGGCAAAAGAACTGAAAACGCTTTTTGCGGACTATTCGACAAGCGAGAAACAGTTTCGCGCTTTCGTGAAAAAAGCCGATCAGTCCCGCATCGCCCTGCAGAAGGATTTACTCGCCGTGAGGATGAAGATGACGAAGGTGATAACAGAAGACGAATGGAACGCGATGTATGCAGCGGTCGACAAAGCAGCGGAAGAAGAACTGAAAAAAAAGGAAGAGAAGGATAAGTAACCCGAACCAGAATACGGATATGTACAGTGGATACAGCGTAACTTTTCGGAAGGAGCTAAGCTGTGAGTCAAAAGATTAAACTGGCAGGGGGCGTATTGATCGTTGTGATCGCCGCCTTCGGTTTTTACCAGTGGGGCATGCAGGACGGCCTCAGTGGAAGTGGTCTCAGCCTGACGACTTCCGTCGAAGCGGCTGGCGGACCGGTGAAAACCCGGGTTGGCGTGGCGCCGGATCGTTATGTCTACTACCCCGGGACGGAACCGCTGGGCAAAGACGAGATCCGGTTAATCCCGCTGGGTACGGGAATGCCGGCGGCGAGAAGAAGCCAGGCGGCGACTTGCTGGCTGGTTGAAGTCGGGAATGGCGACAAGATTTTGTTCGATCTTGGAACGGGAGCCAACGCAAACATGGCCGCGTTGATGATC
>CAYUDF010000480.1:0-3401 GCA_964443465.1 uncultured bacterium | reverse complement strand
GGCAGTTCATCCAGAAACAGCACGCCGTTGTGGGCCAGCGTGACCTCCCCCGGCCGGGGCACGGGACCGCCCCCGATCAGGCCCGCATCGCTGGCGCTGTGGTGGGGCGCGCGGAACGGACTCACGGTGATCAATCCCCGGCCGTTGAGCAGACCCACAATGCTGTAGATTTTTGTCGCCTCCAGCGACGCCCGTTCGCTCATCGGCGGGAGCAGCGAAACAAATCGCCGGGCCAGCATGGTTTTGCCCGCGCCGGGGGGACCGACCATCAGGATGTGGTGACCGCCGGCGGCCGCCACCAGGAGCGCCCGTTTGGCAGACTCCTGGCCGCACACCTCGGACATATCGTGGGGCGTTCCGCTGACCGAGTCCGAATCCGCCGGGGTCCGGGTTTCGTCGGCCGTTTTATACAGGTAACCGTCCGCGTCGGGGTCAACAGCGCCGTCGTCTGGAAAAATCACTTTTGCGGCAACGGTCAGCCGCCGGCAGGCAAACACCTCCATACCGGATACCACCAGAGATTCTTCGAAGTTTGCGTAGGGAATCACCGCCCGGTCGAATCCCAGTTCGCGCGCGTGCAACAGAATCGGCAGGACCCCGGGCACCTTTCGCACGTTGCCATTGAGCGCCAGTTCACCCAGAAACAAGGTGCGGCCGAACTGTTCGCGGGAATCCGGCTCGCTTTTTACCTGCTCCGACGCGATCAGCATGCCGACGGCCGTCGCCAGGTCAAACGCAGATCCTTCTTTTTTAATGTCGGCGGGGGCCAGGTTGACGGTGATTCGCTCGAGGGGAAATTCCCATCCCGAGTTTTTGATCGCGGCAGTTACCCGCTCCCGGCTCTCGCGTACAGCCGTGTTGGGCAAACCCACGATCGAAAATGTCGGAATACCCCGGGAGATATCGATTTCTACTTCAACAACCAGCCCGGAAACCCCGACAACCGTTCCTGAAAATACGGTGGTATGCATCCTCGTCCTCCTCGTCACTACATCCACTACAAAACCAGACCCGCCACGGGGCTGGAACAAAAGAACGTTTAACGGGAGGAAAAATGTGTGGAAGGAGTCTACAGGCTACCATACAATGCTTCTTCTGACAACGCCGACGGGACTATCATGAGCGGTTCAACACACAACGGATTCACACGCGAAGAGAAGAACATTCTTCTCATCACCTGCCCGTGCCACTTCCTGTGTCATTTCTTCATACTGGTCTTCCCCGCTGCGGCAATGCCGATGGTGATCACCTTCGGAATGCCCATCGAAGACGTGGTCAAAATCAGTTTTGTGATGTATCTCGCCTTTGGCCTCGGGGCCCTGCCGGCCGGATACCTGGCCGACCGCTGGCAGGCCAGGGGTATGCTGGTGATCGGACTGTTTCTGATGGGAACCGGATTGCTACTCGCCGGTCTTTTCCCGGATCCAACCCGGATGGTGGTGTTTCTCGGTATCGTCGGTATCGGCGCCAGTATCTATCACCCCGCGGGCCTGGCGCTGGTCTCCCGGACGATCCGGCAGCGCGGATACGCCCTGGGAATCAACGGCGTGTGGGGCAACCTGGGGATCGCCAGCGCCCCCCTGTTGACGGGGATACTCACGTGGTTATTCACCTGGCAGACGGCATTTATCATACTGGGCGCCACCGGTATCCTCACCGGTTTCCTGATCGCGCTCATTCCGGTGAACGAAACAATCACGCGTCAGCAGGACAAAGTCGACGCCGGCAGCATGGAAATGATGCGGTACTTTCTCATCATCTGCGCGGCGCTGGTATTTGCCGGTATCGCCTACCGCGGAAACATGCTGCTGCTGCCAGCGTACCTGGAGCTCAACACCTCGTTTTTTCACGACCTGATCGGATCCCTGTCGTTTATCAAGCTGCAGGGTACGGCCACGCTGGCCGCAACGGTCCTCGCGTCGCTTGTACTGCTGGCCGGCATGGCGGGCCAGATGATGGGGGGCAAACTGGCCGACCGCATGGATCTGAGACTGGCCTACCTGCTGATTCACGGGGCCAGCCTGCCGTTTATTTTCCTGATGGCATTTACGAACAATTACCTGCTGGCCATATGCGCCGCCGGTTACGTGTTTTTCAGCCTGGGCATGCAGCCGATCGAAAACAGCCTGATCGCCGCGTTAACCCCACCCAAGTGGCGGAGCACCAGCTATGCCATCAAGTTCATCCTCAACTTCGGAATCGGCTCCAGCGTGGTGTACGTCATCGGGGCAGTCAAATCCGCCTATTCCCTGGAAACCGTGTACGTGTTCCTGTCGGGATTTACGTTTTTACTGGTTGTCAGCGCCGGAATCCTCCTGGTGGCGAGCAGGCGAATCCCTTCAATCCGCAACTAAACGACCACCCGACCCGTAAGCATTTCATATCCCCCGGCGCAGGATTGGGTGAGACATAAAGTCCCGAATCGACTAAAATCGGGGGAAGCGAAAAGGAGTACCATGGAAGAGAAAGAATTTGAGAGCAAACTGGACGAATACGCCAACAAGATCTCGGTAGCCGTGAGCGACGGGGTCAAAAAGGTGGAAGCGGCCTTCGAAAAGGGCAAGGAAAACATCAAGACGGAAGAAGGCGCCGAAGAAGGCGTTAAGGGCCTGCGGGGGTCACCCAAGATGGGATTGATTCTGGTGGTGGTGGGTATACTGTGGCTGCTGTTCACACTCGGCTTTTTTGATCAGTGGATATTCCCTGTCCTTCTGATGATCGTGGGACTGTACTTCGTCATACGTAACCGCTAGGAGCGGTTAATCCCCCGACCGGGATTTCACGCGGGTTTCTGAAAAAAAAAGAAGCCAGGGGTGAAGAACGGGAGGGGGGAGCGAGTCAGTGGGTTACTTCCCGCCACTTCGTCACACAAGGTACTCCCCTGGCTTCATTTATATAATAGGCGAGTTTTCGGGCAATCGGAGACCGGACCCCGGTATTGATTGCTCCCCTCCTTCGCCGGCACCGAAGTACCGGCATTACCCTAGTTATACGTTTCGACTGGCAGGTTGTTATCTTGAGATATTTCCGTCTTGAATTTGCCATTTTCGGGAGCCAAAGCCAAGCCCAAAATGCTCCGGCCGGACCGATTAACCCGCATCCCTATCATTCAGAGCGGGTTGCGGCCATGCGTGTCATAACCGCCGAAGCGACAACGGGCAGGGCGACGGTAGTATCGCAGTGAACAGTTACCATGTCGCCGTCGGGGTCGATTTTGCCCCAGCTGACCGCCTCCGAAAACGAGCATCCACTCAATCCTCCCCACTGGGGCGAATCGGTGATGAACTGAACGGCCCATTTGTGGCCGCTGGTTTCGCGGTTGGCCAGTCTGACGGTGACCTCCGTTTGCTGTATAAAATTCTTCGGCGTTCCACCACCGCAATACAGCACCATTGTATCCT
>CAYUDF010000479.1:0-3405 GCA_964443465.1 uncultured bacterium | reverse complement strand
CCGACGGCCGCCGTGCCGAAGGTTCTGGAAAAGTCCGGTCTCACGATGGAAGACATCGGTTTGTTCGAGCTGAACGAGGCATTCGCGGGCCAGGCGCTGGGAGTTCAGCGTGTACTGGAGATCCCCGATGAAAAACTGAATGTGAACGGCGGAGCTGTTGCGCTGGGCCATCCGCTGGGGTGTACGGGTGCAAAGCTGTCCGTTACCCTGTTAAACGAAATGCGCCGGCGGGACATTGAATTCGGGATCGTCACGATGTGTATCGGTGGCGGGATGGGCGCGGCCGGGGTATATCAACTGTGTAAGAGCAGTCAGGCGAAATAAAAGGAGACCACAATGTCGAGCGACAACATAAAAAAGGGTGGAAGCTTTCTGATAGAAGACAGCGATCCACACGACGTGTTTACGCCCGAAGATTTTTCGGACGAACAGAAAATGTTTGCGAAAACCGCCGAGGACTTTGTTTTCGGCGATATTGTGCCCGCGCTCGACAGGACGGAGGCCCAGGAAGAGGGTGCGATGGTGGGCCTGCTCAAGAAGGCCGGCGAACTGGGACTGCTGATGGTTGACGTCCCCGAAAAGTACGGCGGACTGGGACTGGACAAAGCGACGTCGGCGCTGGTGACGGAAATGATCTCAAAAGGCGGCGCGTTTGCGACAACGTTTGGTGGACAGGTGGGGATCGGGACCCTGCCCATTACTTTTTTTGGCAACGAAGACCAGAAAAAAGAATACCTGCCGAAGCTGGCGACGGGTGAAACGGTGAGCTGTTACGCGCTTACCGAGGCGGACGCCGGTACCGACGCCATGGCTGGCAAGACGCGGGCCGTGTTGACCGAAGACGGTAAACACTACGTTCTGAACGGCGAGAAAACATTCATCACCAACGGTGGATTCGCCGACATGTTTATCGTGTTTGCCAAGGTTGACGGTGAAAAGTTCTCCTGCTTTATCATCGAAAGGGACTACCCGGGACTGTCCACCGGCGCTGAGGAAAAGAAAATGGGCATCAAGGGATCTTCGACCGTTCAGGTGATCCTGGAAGACTGCAAGGTGCCCGTGGAGAATCAGCTGGGCGAGATCGGCAAGGGCCACAAGATTGCGTTTAACATTCTGAATGTTGGCCGGTTCAAGCTGGGAGTGGGGGCGCTCGGCGGCGCCAAGCTTGCCCTGGACGACTCGATCAAGTATGCGAACGAACGCTACCAGTTCGGCCAGCCCATATCCGGTTTTGGCATGATCAAAAACAAGATTGCCAACATGGCCACCGGTATCTACGTCGTGGAAAGCATGTCGTACCGTACGGCGGGTCTGCTCGACGGGAAACTGGAGTCGATCGACAAGGACGCAGACGATTTTGCGCCGCAGACGATGAAGGGCATCGAAGAATACGCCACCGAGTGCTCTATCATGAAGGTCAAGGGCAGCGAGATGATGGACTACGTCGCAGACGAAGCGGTCCAGATCCACGGCGGATACGGATACCTCTCAGAATACGCGGTCGAGCGGTACTACCGGGATTCCCGGATTGCGCGTATCTACGAAGGCACCAACGAAATCAACCGCATGTTGATCCCGGGGATGCTGCTCAAGCGGGCGATGAAAGGTGAACTGCCGCTTTTGGCGGCCGCCAAAAAAGTGCAGAACGAGTTGCTTGAGTTTCCGTCGTTCGACGACGACGGCGACGAGAATCCGCTCGCGGAAGAAAAGAAACTGATCGATAACGCCAAAAAAGTGTGCCTGCTGACCGCCGGCCTGGCCGCGCAGAAGTATGGCGACAAGCTGCAGAACGAACAGGGTGTCCTGGGGGCAGTGGCCGATATCATCATTGAGACCTACGGTATGGAGTCGGCCTACCTGCGCACGCTGAAGATTATCGGCTCAAAAGGTGAATCAGATGCCGTGACACCTGTCGGAATGACGCGCCTGTACACCAACGAAGCGATGGGTAAAATCGATCTGTGGACCCGCGAAGTGCTGGCCGCCTGCGCCGAGGGTGACGAATTGCGCACCATGCTGGCGGCACTGCGCCGGTTGACGCGTTATGTGCCCGTCGATGGCCTCCACCTGCGCCTGGAAATCGCCGATTATTTCAACGACAAGGGGAAATACGAGGTCTGATTTCCCGTCGATCCCACCGAAAACAGGCTTGAAACCGCGTCTTACAGGGTGTAGTTTCAACCAAGGACCCGCCCCGGGGGGGACGAGAATTTCCCCCCCCGTGGATCGGGCTCGATTTTTTATTACAGGATAATTGTATGACCGGCACCGGGCCGGCAAAACGCCGCCCCGGTCAAAAACAGGAGGCGTTTGATGGCCGACAAGGCTTTCAGTCCGTTTGAAATGGCGCAGAAACAGTTCGACGATGCAGCGGAAAAACTTGGACTGGACGGATCGACGCGCGAACTACTCAGACAACCCCTGCGGGAATACTCGATATCGATTCCCGTGCGAATGGACGACGGTAACGTCAAGGTATTCAGAGGATTCCGGGTTCAGCACAATGATGCCCGGGGGCCGTGCAAGGGCGGAATCCGTTTCCACCCCCAGGAAACACTCGATACGGTACGCGCACTGTCCATGTGGATGACATGGAAATGCGCTGTGGTCAACATCCCGCTCGGCGGAGGCAAGGGTGGCGTGATTTGTGACCCACACAACCTCAGTCAGCGTGAACAGGAACTGATCTGCCGGGGTTGGGTGCGCCAGCTCGCCAGAAACGTGGGGCCTCAGTCCGATATCCCGGCGCCGGACGTAATGACGTCCGCCCAGCACATGCTGTGGATGCTCGACGAATACGAAATGATATACGGGGCGAAAGCCCCCGGATTTATCACCGGCAAACCCGTGGGGATGGGTGGCTCTCTCGGGCGCACGGAAGCGACGGGATTTGGAGTCGTTTTCACCCTGCGTGAAGCGTTAAAAGAGCTGAATATCCGCCCGTCGGATACCGTGGCCAGCGTTCAGGGATTCGGCAATGTCTCCCAGTATGCGATCCGGCTGTACCAGCAGCTGGGTGGGACGGTTAACACCGTATCGTGCTGGGACCAGGAGGATTCGACGGGGTACAGTTTTCACAGGAAAACCGGCATCGATCTGGACGAGCTCCTCGGGATCACCGATCGTTTCGGCGGAATCGACAAGGCCAAAGCCCGGGATATCGGGTTTGATATCCTTCCCGGTGAAGCCTGGCTGGAGCAGGACGTGGATATCCTGATGCCGTGCGCGCTCGAAAACCAGCTGAACGGCGACAACGCGGAACGTATCAGCGGCAAGGTCAAGGTGATCGCGGAGGGCGCCAATGGACCGACGGCGCCGGAAGCCGACAAGATTTTTGAAAAACGAAACATATTTGTAGTTCCGGACTTTCTGGCCAATGCCGGCGGCGTGACCTGCAGTTACTTC
>CAYUDF010000478.1:0-3406 GCA_964443465.1 uncultured bacterium | reverse complement strand
GTTTATCGGATGAACCTTGGATCGCTTGACACTCGCTGGCAGAACGTCGTGGTCACCATGACAGTCGCTGCAATGCGGCATGTCCTCGCAGGTGCCTCTGGCAGCCCGTCCGTGCGCCTGGTATTGTTCGGACGCGTCCTCGTGACAATCGCGGCAGCCTTCGCAACCTGGATAATACGCCTCGTCGAACCGGTGTGGATCGGTACCGGCATTCTTGTGGCAATCCAGACAGTCGAGTCCGTCGTGTATGGAATGCGACAAGTCGTCCCAGTAGTCGGTACCGTGGGGGCTGACGTCGTGGCAGTCCGTGCAGGTCGAGCTGTCGATAATCTCGTCGTCGTCCTGCGCGAGCAAGGTACTCGCAAAAAGAACCGCCACCAGGACAGCGATCGAAACCTGTAACCAGCTTTTGTGTAATATCATACAAATAGTCGAATAGATCATGATTAGGTCCTCTTTTGACCTAATTGAACAAATTTTTCGCCCAATGTCAAGAGCACGAGGGCAATTCTGTTACACAATTCTGAACATTCCAACATGATCACTTTCGAAACGACACAAACCGCATTTCCTCTCGCAATCTCTCCACCGAAGCCTTAAAATCTCCCCGCCTGCCAATCAGTTTCAAGTCGTATATGAACCACTGAGCATAGAGGGGATACCGTGAACCGCGAAATCGATCAGTTATCAATCAATACAATCCGTACGATGGCCATGGATGCCGTCCAGAACGCCGGTTCGGGCCATCCGGGGACGGCCGTAGCGCTGGCGCCGGTGGCCTATGTCCTTTGGAAAAAATTTCTGCGCTTCAACCCCCGAAACCCCGGATGGTTCGACCGGGACCGGTTTGTCCTGTCAATCGGGCACGCGTCCATTCTGCAGTACGCGATGCTTCATCTGACCGGATACGACCTCTCCATGGACGATATCAGGAATTTTCGACGCTGGAACAGCCGGACCCCGGGGCACCCCGAATACGGCCACGTCCCCGGTGTTGAAACCACCACAGGACCTCTCGGCCAGGGCATTATGACGGCCGTCGGAATGGCGATGGCCGAAGCCCACATGGCCGCGAACTACAACCGCGGCGATAACCGGGTCATCGACCACCACACGTACGTCCTGTGCGGAGACGGCGACCTGATGGAAGGCGCCTCGCACGAGGCGGCGTCGCTGGCGGGCCACCTGGGACTTGGCAAACTGATCTGTATATACGACGACAACCGCATCACCATCGAAGGCGCAACGGACCTTTCATGTTCAGACGACGTGAAGAAACGGTTCGAATCGTACGGCTGGCACGTGGAGGATATCGGTGACCGGGCCAATGACACCGGCGCCATTGAGGGAGCGCTCCAAAACGCCCGTGAAACAAACGACAAACCTTCGCTGGTGGTTGTGCGCAGTCATATCGCATGGGGAGCGCCAAACCTGCAGGACACGTCCGACGCACACGGCGCGCCGCTGGGTGAAGAGGAAATCCGTTTGGCCAAGCAGGCCTACGGCTGGCCGGAAGATAAAACGTTTTACGTACCCGACGAAGTCCGTGATCACATGGGAGAAGCGATCGCCCTGGGTGCTGAACTCGAGACGGAATGGACCCGGAACTTCGAAACATATCGCGGCGCTTTCCCCGAACCGGCATCTGGATTGGAAGCCGCGATCTCGGGCGCTTTGCCGGCCAGGTGGGACGGCGATATTCCCGTATTCGACCCGTCCGACGGTCCGGTCGCCACTCGCGCCGCGTCGGGCAAAGTGCTGAACGCTATCGCCGGACACGTGCCCACGATGATCGGCGGCAGTGCCGACCTTGCGCCATCAAACAAGTCTTTTATCAGCGCGTCACAATACATGTCGAAAGAGGATATGTCACAACGGAACATCGCCTGGGGAATCCGTGAACACGGTATGGCCGCGGCCTCGACCGGTTTGGCGTTGCACGGCGGTATCCGGCCGTACGCGGCGACGTTTTTTGTGTTCACCGATTATATGCGCCCGTCGATTCGCCTGGCCGCTCTGATGGGTGTACCGGTGATCTACATCATGACGCACGATTCGATCGCCGTCGGCGGCGACGGCCCGACTCACCAGCCGATCGAACACCTCGCATCGCTTCGGGCGATGCCCAACGTGACCGTGATCCGGCCGGCGGACGCAAACGAAACGGCGGAAGCGTGGCGGGTCGCCATGGGTCGCACCAGCGGGCCCACGATGCTTGTTCTGTCACGCCAGAAGATTCCCGTCTTCGACCGAAGTGAACTCTCCCCCGCCTCGGAACTTGAAAAAGGCGCTTACATCCTGGCGCGGGAAAAAGGCGACACACCGGACGTGATCCTGATCGCTACCGGCTCCGAGGTATCGCTGGCGATGGAGACCCGGGAAAAACTTTCCGCAGAGGGAGTCGATTCCCGCGTGGTCAATATGCCCAGTTGGGAGTTGTTCGAAGACCAGCCTGTCAGCTACCGCGACGAAGTCCTGCCGCCGGCAGTAACGAAGCGGGTTGTTATAGAGGCCGGATCCGCGTTCGGTTGGTATCGGTGGTCTGGTGACGGCGGTGAAATCGTCGGGGTCGACCGTTACGGCGCCAGCGCAGACGCTGGCGACATATTTCGCGAGTACGGTTTTACAGTCGAAAATATCGTTTCGGTAGCGAAGAAAATAATCGGCAGAGACTGATAGCAGGCGCCGCGTACTACAAGGGGCGCCCGGTCTACTCGTCTTTTAAAATCGTTGAATATACCCAGCCCGTCTTGCCTTCGCGGGTTTTCACCTTGAACCACGGATCGGCCGCCTCCAGCACCTTGATGGGGTCGCCCACCGCGATCGTATCGAATATACGCGGCTCTTTCAGCCCGGTTTTCGGAGCGGGCTCATCCAGCTCTTCTTCCCGCGGCGAACCGGAAAAAAACTGCTTGAATCGCTCCCCGAAACTTCGCTTTTCCGACGGATCGCGGAGGCTCTCCACGTGCACTTCGTGCTGGCCATCCAGTTCCCCGCGGATTTCGCCCAGCCGCCTCAGCGATTCCCGAACCAGCGCGTTGTTGGCCGCAATGTTTGAATCGCAATGAGGACAACGGTTTACGCTGATTTCCACCATGATATTGCAACCCGGGCAGGGCGTAAGATTGTCGCTGTTGACCTTGTCCTTGATCAGCTCAACCAGCGACTCGATCTCATCCCGCATCGGAGCCAGTTCGTCGATTTCTTCGGTTTCGGCAGGAGTTTCTTTCTGAAGATCTGTTTCCATGATCCACCCGAACGTGTAAATGGTGTAACTAAGTCAAATACAATAAGATACCAATTGACAAGAATTGGTTCAATGTTCTCCGAACAACACGATATTCGCAAGTTTCGGTCCAATGGTATTTACTCAGGAAGATGTTTGTAAGCGGGATCAGAAATCGCC
>CAYUDF010000477.1:0-3408 GCA_964443465.1 uncultured bacterium | reverse complement strand
CGGGCCGGAATTGTCCTATGAGCAGTGCCGCAAGATCGTCCACGTCAGTCGAGAAGAATTCGAGAAACATGCCTCAACCGATTTTGATCCCAAAGATTCCCTCAATAATCTGTTTCTGTTGCTGGCCTCCACCCGGACTTTCGAAAATATCGGCCTTCACCTGCTGAATACCGATCGGCCCGATTTGCTGGCAGTGTATTTCGAGTGGGTGGACGCGGTGAGTCACTTGTACATGCTCCACTCGCCCCCGCGATTGCCGGGTATCAGCGACGAAGAGTACAGGAAATACAAGGATGCCATCGAACAGACATATGTTGTCCAGGACGAAATAATTGGCAGGTTTATCGAAGCGATGGACGACAAAACCATATTGATGGTGATCTCCGATCACGGTTTTAAAAGCGGCGCTTCGCGGCTGAAAAACAGACCGGAAATCTGGGCCGGAAACGCCGCCAAGTGGCACCGGCTGGACGGAATCATCGGTTTACTCGGACCGGGGGTCAAAAAGGGCCACAAGCTGGACCAAGCCTCCATAATGGATATCGCACCGACGGTAATCGCCCTTCAGGGCCTTCCGCGTGCGGCCGATATGCCTGGAAAAATTCTGAAAGACGCGTTTGAACCCGCCCTCGTCGAGTTGTTTAACGGCGAGACATTGCCGACTCTGCAACGTGAACGCGAGCGGGAGGAGATCGACGCTTCCGTGGCGGGCACCGCGTCGGCGGAAGCGATGAGAAAACTCCAGGCGCTCGGTTACCTGGAAGTTGATAACGCCGACCAGCTCAATAACCTCGGTCAGCGATACCAGGAGCGGGGAGAGTTTCTCAAGGCGATCGAGTCTTATAAAAAGGCGATCAAGATGCGTCCGTCCTTTTACTCCGCTTACAACAACATGGCCGTTTGTTATGGCAAGCTGGGACAGCTCAACGAAGCCGAAGAAGCGCTGAAAAAAACGATAGAAATTAAGCCCGACGATTTTTACGCGATGAACAACCTTGCCGTTACCTATATAAAGACGGGACGGATGGTTGAGGCCAGGAATATGGCCGAGCGGGCTGTGCGCACGGAGCCCGGATACGTCAATGGGTATATCACACTTGGATCGGTCTACGCGATGACGGGTGACTTGCAGAAGGCCGAACAGGCGTTTGGTAAAGCCGTTCAACTGGAACCGGAAGAGGCGGAAAAAAACGGCGCGGCGGAAAATCTCAGAAAAATCAGATTGCAGCTACAATCCAATCGTTGATCCACCACAGGAGAACGCAGTGACCAGGAAACCCTTGTTGATCATAATGGACGGATGGGGATGGCGCGAGGACAGCGACGGCAATGCCGTACGTCTGGCAAAGACCCCGGTATTTGACAGATTGTGGAACATGTATCCCCACACCCTCGTCAACGGGAGTGGACAACACGTGGGCCTTCCCGACGGTTTAATGGGCAACAGCGAAGTCGGCCACCTGAACCTGGGCGCCGGCCGGGTGGTATTCCAGGACATCGTGCGCATTGACCGGGCCATCGAGGACGGATCCCTGCTAGATAACGAAATTCTTGGCGCCTCAATGGACGCCGGCGGGGATGGCGCCTTCCACATGATTGGATTGCTCTCCGACGGCGGTGTGCACAGCCACCAGGACCACATCTATGCCCTCGTCAGAATGGCAAAAAAGCGCGGTGTGAAGCGACTGTACATCCACGCGATTCTTGACGGGAGGGACACGCCGCCCCACAACGGAGTCAAGTATCTTGCCGCTCTCGACAGGGAACTGCGGGATATCGGCCTGGGGCAAATCGCCACCGTTGTCGGCCGTTATTACTGTATGGACAGGGACAAGCGGTGGGAACGTGTAAAACTCGCCTACGATATGCTGACTTCCGGCGAGGGTGAAAAAGCGTCTTCTGTTGAAGACGCGGTCAAGGCGTCCTACGAGCGCGGGATCACCGACGAGTTTGTTGAGCCGATTGTTATGGTGGATGGGGACAAACCCGTGGGGCTTTTGAAAGACGGGGACTCCGTTCTCTTTTTCAATTTTCGCTCCGACCGCGCCCGTGAGATCACGTCCGCGCTGACGTTTGAAAATTTTGATGGTTTCGAACGGGCAGCCTTCCCGAAGCTGCACTATACGTGTTTGACACAATACGATGAAACGTTTGATCTGCCGATCGTTTTTCCCCCAGTAATCTTCAAAAATATTCTTGCTGAAGTTGCGTCCGATGCGGGAAAAAAATCACTGCGAATCGCCGAAACCGAAAAATACGCACACGTGACGTACTTCTTTAACGGCGGCGTCGAGAAGGAATGGCCGGGAGAAACGCGTATCATGGTCCCTTCTCCAAAAGTGGCGACGTACGACTTGCAGCCCGAGATGAGCGCCGAGGAAGTTTGTTCGAAACTGATCGCGGAGATCAAATCAGACCGGCACGACTACATTGTTTGCAACTTCGCCAACGCGGATATGGTAGGGCACACAGGTGTGCTGGATGCCGCCATCAAGGCGGTGGAAACGGTAGACGCGTGTATCGGACGCGTCATCGAGACGCTGGATCTGGACCGTTATGTGGCCATCATCACGGCGGACCACGGTAACGCCGATGTAATGTTTGACCTGGAAAACGGCGGTCCGCAAACCGCTCATACGACCAACATGGTGCCGTGCATTCTTGTTGACCCCGATTACAAGGGCGCCCTGATAGAGGGCGGTTCGTTGCGGAATTTTGCCCCGACGATGTGTAATTACATGGGTGTAACAATCCCCGACGAAATGACCGGATCAGACCTCAGGGCCGACGTTAAGGCTGAATAGCTATTCGTTATTGTCGGGCGCGTGGCGCCGGCGGCGGTATTGTCCAAACAGATCAACGATTGCGTAAAAAGCAAGCAGTATAATCAGCGGTTCGACGGGCAGACGCATTCGTTCGCTGCCGCCGTAAAACAGTCGAATGAGGAAATAGACCACGATAGCGACCGCGATCAGTAATCCCGACCGGTTCTTTCTTCTGACAGCATTCCATACGCCGAGCAACAGAAAAGGCAATAGCACTCCATAGTTGGCGATACTGATCAGGTTGTGTCGCAAAGACCAGGCCGGTTCTCCGGGGCGAGTGTTCCCGTCCCGCATGTCTTCGGATTTGAAACGGGTCACCCGCCAGAACTCAAACGTGTTGTGTCCGAACTCCGCGCGCGGAGGAAGCAATGCTTTCTCCGCGTCTGACCGGTCCAACAGGGACCCCGCCAGTTTTTTGACAGGCCTGGCGTAGTGGGCTGTTTCCAGTCCAATCGGGATCGCGTCCCCGTAGACCTGCTGGTTTCGAACCGTCCACGGTACGAGCAGAATCAGCACACAACCCAGAAACAGAAAAAAGAACTGCAGGTTGAGTATCTTGTGGCGCGTGGCATAAAACAGGATA
>CAYUDF010000476.1:0-3408 GCA_964443465.1 uncultured bacterium | reverse complement strand
GATCCGGGACCAGGTACCCGAAAATTCAATTTGAGTCGAGTTTATATTCATTTTACGATGTTACTGTGCCGCGTGCTGTTCTGCTCTTCCACGCTAAAATTCCGTATCCGGCCGGTTAAAGCGGCTGCTTTTTCGCCCGCTTCATGTATCAAAACTATTTTGGGTCTTGCCTCATCCTGTTCATCCATATCCTCCAGGATCAACTCTGTGTACCCCGTCACAATCGTCAGGAGGTTGTTAAATTCATGGGCAATCCCGTCGGACAACTGCCCGATGGCTTCCAGCTTCTGGATTTGCCGTGTTTGCAACTCTACATGATCCCGTTCTTCCCGGTACCGCTTGTATATCCACAGCGACAAGCCACCCAGCAACAGCACCGACACAACCAGGCAGACTTCTCTCGCCATTTCGTTTACGGGGTCGAGAACATTGATAGCGGTTAACGCAAAGTGGAGCACCGGGAGTGCAGCCAGATAAAATACAACAATGCTTCTGGATAATGTGTAATTCCGCCATTTCACATTTTCATCCCCGGATACCGGCACCGTTGTTGCGGCTGTATCAACCGGGGCTCCCACCGCCACAGCCGTCAACAGGTACGGGATCAGCCACAGAAGATCCCAGTAGGATCCGGAACTATAGGATATCTTTTCGAAGTACATGAACGCTTCGATAATGTTCAGACCGACCCATACCGCCGCCGCCGCCGCCAGCAAAAGGTAGATGACGCGCCACTGTTTGTTGGGACTACTGCGGAACAGGATCAGAAAACCCGTACAGACGATAACGTCCAGCGCCGCGTATAAAAACATCGTGTTTCCATACAAATCCAGTTTGGAATAACCGACTCCCCGGGAGGCGAGGGGGATCAGAACAAAATAGGTGATCAGGGAACCGGCAAGTACGATTGCTCCGGTCAGTTCCAGCATCCGGGTTTTCTTTGAGATGTCCCACGGTTTTCTGCTGTGTGGCGCAATGATAAATGAGAGATATATCGCGATGTAAAAAACGAGGTTGAAGGTATCTTCCAACAGCGACAGCGTCGGCGTCCAGTTGGTGTCCCAGTCGGGGGTCAGGTACAGCAGGTAGGTCACCAGGTAGGCGGTATAGGCGCCGGCCAGCAGCAGCCAGAATCCCCGCTCCCTCTTTCCCGCCGCTTTAGCCCCCCGCCACCCCAGCAGACTGGCAATCAGAACAATCAGCGACAGTTCGGAAATATAGCTGCCGTACGCTTCGAGACGTTCCCTGGATAAAATCGGGAAAAGGATAAGCGCCGCTATCGCTCCCTGAAGAACAAGCATGGATTGGACGGCGCGACTTTGTCCGATTATCCGAAACACAGATCGGTCCCTGCTGGCGTTTGTGGTTGACTTGGAATCTCCCCCGGAGACACCCCATTGTAATCCCTTCCGCCTGCAATGTCCAATAAGACTTTGTTATTGAACAGGTTGTGACTATCGACAGATCGGTGAAGAACAGACTTGATAGCCAGACAATTGTCTGGTATCATGTGTTTACTCATCCCGCCGTCCTCCGTCTCCATGAGGTCAATTATGAAGAGTAACGCCGTCGCCTCACCCGAAATCGCCGCATTGATCTCCCGCCTGGGTATCCGGCGGGGTGATGTGCCCGGCCTGAACAACAACCGCTGGAGCATCGACAACCTGTCGGGACGTCTGGCGGAACTGTCGAGCGACGGCGAGTGCGCCGCGATCTCGGCCGCCGTGTCCCTCGTCCTCGAGGCGCAAGACCGCGGGGAACCAACCGCCTGGATCGCCGTTGGCCAGTCAGCCTTTTATCCCCCCGACGCGGACCGGTGCGGTATCGACCTCGGAGGCCTGCCCGTCATAAAAACCGGCGACGGTCGCGCGGCCGCGCGCACCGCCGACAAACTGCTTCGGTCGGGTGCATTTGCGGTAATCATTCTTGATCTCGGGCACGACCACAACATCCGCGTACCGGTCCAGAGCCGGTTGGCCGGTCTGGCCAAGAAGCACCGCACCGTCCTGTTGTGCCTGACAAAAAAAAAGCGGGATGAGCCATCGATTGGATCGCTGGTTTCGCTCCGCGGCGAAACCAACGTGAAGAAAACAGGGTTTGACCGTTTCACGTGGGGTGTTCGTGTCACAAAAGACAAACGGCAGGGCCCCGGGTGGGAACACGAAGAAATCTGCTGCGGGCCCGATGGGTTGTGCTAGGAAAATCAGCGCACGGGTGTTTCCCGTTGTTTGGACCGCGAAGCCTCGATCGTTTTGCTCATCCACTCGACGTGTTGGGAGTGGCGTATCACCGTGCCGATGTTCTCCGCCAGCACCCGCAGAGCCTGCAGGTCGTTCTCGTTGTACCTGTCGCTGGTGTCCAGGCTCCGGATACTGAGCACACCGACCAGTTCGTCCCGAATCAGGACGGGCACCACGATCGCCGCGGTCATCTCCGCGATGTTGATGTTGAGCCCGGGGTATTGGCTCAACGGCGCGCCGGGACCCAGAATAACCGGTTGGCGTTTTTCCGCCACCCACCCGGCCACACCCTCACCAATCTTCTGCCGGGCCTTGCGGACTTTTTCCGGTTCCGGGTGACCCATAGCGGCGCAAACTACCAGTTGTTTTGTGCCGTCGACCAGCATCAGTGACGCCTGGTGGGCGCTGAACATTTCGACGCATGTATACATCACATTCTTGTACAGATCGGCGAGGTTGGTCACCGATCCCATCAATCCGCTGATCGTGAGCAATGCACTGAGCCGCTCGTGGCTGTGGCGTTCGCGTTCAACCGATTCGGCTTCCAGGGTCCGGACGGCGCCCCGCAATTCGCCGAACCTCCGCTGTTGGTGTGTCAGATATCCAACAAGCAGGAAAACCGACACCAACAGGCCGACAAGCAGGGCGAGGTTGGTTTGTGGCCAGGGCCAGACGGCGCCCATCTGTTCGGCGAGAACAGGCGCGACCGCCAGCGCAAAACCGATTGTACTGATGATGGTCATGCCCACCAGCAGATACCAGTTACTGGACAGGCGGCTGTCCATCTTGCGAACGTTCAGGACCTGGATCGATTTTTCCCGCGCGGATTGTGGACTCCCCATGTCCCACCCTCCTTAAGAAGTGATTGGAATGCCACGGTTTTTACCACCATGACGTCGTTGGACCAACATTGGGATGTAGAGGTTCAGGTTTCGTGCCAGAAGGGCTAATTACGGCCCAGAAATCGGTTACGCAGGAAATAACAGGGGATTCCGGCGAGTACGGTGAGGATCGCCGCCGTCGATTCGAAGGGGCGATTGACGAAGGCGACAACCATTAACGTCAATGTTATCAACAGAAAGAAGGCGGGCACCACCGGATAGCCGGGGACGTTAACCGCCGTCTCGTCGCCGATTTTCCGTTTGCGCGCGATAAAGATTCCGGCAAC
>CAYUDF010000475.1:0-3419 GCA_964443465.1 uncultured bacterium | reverse complement strand
GATGACGAGCACGCGGCCGTCCTGAAGGAGGGTTGCGACGTGTTGTGCTCGCTTCTGGTTAAATTCTCCGGTAAGCGTATTTACGGTCACCGCTGGCGGATCGTATCCGCCGCCGCCGTTATTTCCGCCGTCGTTCTGGGGCTCGACGCCGTCGTCGCCGCAAGCGAGGCAGATCGGAATACACATCGTCAATACGAGAAAGAAAAATCGAATACAACAGGTGCGTGCTGTCATGTCGCCCTCCCGGCCATCCGGTGCTGTCCCGGAGAAAAAACCCACATCGGTTAGTCACCACGGGCTGAATTCCGCGTTGTTTATTGCGAAGTAGGATGGGGATTGTGCTGCAATCGTAATCGGGTAGTTTTTATTACCATCGAAAGTTGAACCGATTGTCAGCACAAATCGCCATAGTCTATGTCGCCGTAAGGCCGACATAGACTGTCAGTCTACATCGGATATCATTGTCTGGCAATCTGTTATATGGATTTCCGCGTCGCTGTCCGATACGTGACCGCGGCGAAAAATGATGCATTTGCATCATATCGCCGCATACGCGCCACGTGTCATAATGGACCCGGCGAGCCGAACCAAAGGAGGACTTTCAAGGGGCAGTCGTGAACGTTTGAGCGCGCGCCTCTCAGACATAACTTTCCATCCGAAATTCCGGAGGTCAAACCGATGAAAAGGCCTTTGATACTACTGGCAGTTTTTCTGATTGCGTTATCCTCCGCGGCCGTTACACAAACTTTCTTTGACGACAGCATCCGGTCGCTGTACAAAGCCATCTACGTGCCCTTCAAAGCACCTCCTCCAACCCTTTATTACGTCCCCAACGGCATGATCGTCAAGCTCGCGAATACCGCGGCGGATGTAAACGTAATCCGCGCCAACAACCAGACACTTACCGGCAAACTGAGTCTGGATGTACTTAATAAAAAATACGCGGTTACCAAATTCGACCGTGAGTTTCCCGATCCGGTTCAACCGTCCCTGCGAGCGCTGAACGAGCCTGTCACACGCCAACCGACGGATGATCTGACCAAATACTACGTAGTTGAGTTCAGCAAGAAGTACAGCCTCAAGCAGGTGATGGCCGACTACCGCGCCAACGAATACGTCACCACCGTCCAGCCGATCGGTATCCACCCGGTCGTCGAGATGATCCCCAACGACCCGAGATTCGCCACCGACCAGTGGAATCTGAAGGACGCCGAAGACAACGACGTCGACGCCACCGATGCGTGGGATCTGGAAACGGGTGACGCAACCGTGATCATCGGTGACCTCGACTCGGGTGTGCAGTACAACTCGCGAGACCTCGGCGGTCTGGCGCCGTACACCGACGGCAACATGTGGATCAACGATATCGAATACAACGGTACCGCGGGTGTGGACGATGACGGCAACGGATTCGTCGATGACTGGATCGGCTGGGACTTTGTCGACAACGTTTCCGGCGCCTGGCCCGGCGAAGACGCCGATACGCCGGACAACGAACCAACTGATTTCAACGGCCATGGCACCCACGTGGGCGGCATTATGGGTGCGATCACAAACAACAGCAACGCCGTTGCCGGATTGGCCGGCGGCTGGAACACCGGCGCCAACGACCCGGCCAACGGTGTGAAAATCATGGCGTGCCGTATCGGCTGGTCGGCGCCGCACCCGGTGTACGGCTACGAAGTCGGTTACGTACGCATGGACTTCGCCGCGCAGGCAATCTACTACGCGGTCAACAATGGCGTGACGGCAATCAACTGCAGTTGGGGATCGTCCAACAGCGGTGGCCTGGGCGCCGCGGTGACCTACGCCGTCAATAACGGTGTTATCGTCGTGCACGCTGCCGGTAACAGCGGCAATAGCGTGGCCGACTACCTCGGCTCCCGTACGGACGTCCTGAACGTTGCCGCCACCGACGACAGCGACGTTAAAGCGGACTTTTCCAACTACGGCGCGTGGGTCGATATCGCTGCCCCCGGCGTCGACATCATGAGCACGTTCTCACTGCACTACAATCCCGGCTACGTCGCGTGGATGTCGGGTACGTCGCAGGCTTCGCCGCACGTGTGCGCCGCGGCGGCGCTGTTGCGTTCGTATGTGCCGGGCCTGACACGTCAGGAAGTGTTCGACCTGCTGCTCAACTATACCGACAACATCGACGCCGAAAACCCTTCTTACGTGGGCCTGCTGGGCAGCGGACGGTTGAACGTCTACAAGTCGCTCGACGCGGCGATCGCGCCCCAGGTCACCGTGATTCAGCCCAACGGCGGAGAAGTGCTTTACATCGGTCAGCAGTACGACATCACGTGGGATGCGTCAGACAACGTGGCCATTGCGGAGACCTGGGTAGACTACTCCACCGACAGCGGCGTGAACTGGACACGGATCGCCACACTGGTGGACAATCCGGGAGTGTTCACGTGGACGGTAACCGGTCCGCCGTCGGACCAGTGCCGCGTGCTGGTCACCTGCACAGACGAGGTGGGCGTGAGCGGATCGGATATCTCCGACGAAGACTTCTGTCCGCCGTTCAGTTCGGGTATTAACGGCAACCGCCCGGGCGGCGGCACGCGTGTTGTCGGACCGGACGATATGCCCAAGGTCACAGCGCTTTACCAGAACGCGCCGAACCCGTTCAACCCGCAGACGCGTATTCCGTACGCGCTCAATAAAGACACTCGCGTACGTCTGGAAGTGTACAACGTGAGCGGTCAAAGAGTTGCCACGCTGGTCGACGGCTTCGAGACGGCCGGACACAAGCAGGTCTACTGGAACGCCTCAGGTATCGCCAGTGGAGTATATTTCTACAAACTGCAAGTGGGAGACTTCACGCAGACGCGGAAGTTGATATTGATGAAATAGTCGCTGACTGTTCAGAAGAGCCGTCCGCCCCGGCGGGCGGCTCTTTATACGGTTTGATCAGATCAGCCGGTGAGTCTGAGATATCGCAGTAATTTTTTCGGCGGAAGCACCCGCATCCTCCGCAAAACCCGTCCAACCGGAGACGGCTTCGACAACCTGGTCGATAATCGCCGAGGGATTCTTGATGTTCATCTCGGCGCCCACGGCGAGTAGATCTTTGCGAGTGATACCGTCGCGCTTTCCGTTGATCGACATCTGGTGTCTGCTCGTCCACTCGCCGCCGGGATTGTAGGCGTAGATTACGTCATAGGCGGGTGAGAGCCGCCAGTGACCGGTTTCGTCCATCAGGTAGGCAATGTTTTTGGTGTGGTCGTCCTGGTTACGCGCGACCACATTGAACACCATACGCTGGAATTGCTGTTCGGCGTCTTTGTAGGGCAGACGCAGCCTGCGCATCACCTGGAACGCCTGTTCATACGAATACGAACCGGTGTCGTTGAAGTCATAATGCGCCATGGCGCATAACGACTGGACGTGGAGTTTGCGGTCGCCGGATG
>CAYUDF010000474.1:0-3423 GCA_964443465.1 uncultured bacterium | reverse complement strand
ATAGAGAGCATTAATCAGGGCTTTGCCACCACCGAGGAAGAAGGCATTGGTGCGGCTGCTGGTCGACGCCTACCACGAGTTTTCCCATCCCAGGGAAATGATGACCGGCATCTACCGGGCGCTCCGTTCTGGAGGGCGAGTCGCTCTCATCGAATACCGCCTCGAAGACCCCGATGTTCCCATTAAACCCCTCCACAAAATGTCGGAGCAGCAGGCAAAGTCCGAAATGGCGGCGGTTGGCCTCGAATGGGTCGAGACCAAAGAGATACTTCCGCGCCAGCACTTCATGGTGTTTCAGAAACCCGAAACAAAAATGTAATCCTCCCCACGGTCACGCGTTATCACAAGGGCCAGTGATATTGTCCCCAATTCTAATCCTTTCTCCATCAGTACAACAATCTGCTCTTGCTTCCAGACCTGCGCGAGTTTACGATTCGCCGGGAAATACCTTCTTCCAAACGGGAGCAAATTTTGCAACTCAACGCCCTTGACTGGTGGGTTGTTACCGGATGTCTGCTCGCCGCGTTTGCCCCGGCGCTGTGGTTCGCCCGCCGCGCCGGCCGGGGAACCGACGAGTTTTTCGCTTCGGGCCGCGCAGCGCCGTGGTGGCTGATCGGCACGAGCATGGTGGCCACCACCTTCAGCACCGATACACCGAATCTTGTGACCGACCTGGTCAGGACGGGCGGCGTCTCGGCGAACTGGGCGTGGTGGGCGTTTCTGATCACCGGTATGGCGACGGTTTTTCTGTACGCCCGGATGTGGCGCCGGAGCGGCGCGCTGACCGACCTGGAGTTTTATGAGCTGCGCTACAGTGGCCGCCCGGCCGCCGTTGTTCGTGGCGTACGAGCTGTATACCTGGGACTGTTATATAACATCGTGATCATGGCGGCGGTTACATTGGCCGCTGTAAAAATCGCCCACGTGCTGCTGGGGTGGGACCGGAGCACAACGCTTCTTGTCTGCTTTGTGTTGAGTGTCGGATTTTCCGTTCTTTCGGGGTTGTGGGGCGTGCTTGTAGCTGACATGGTGCAGTTTGCCATCGCCATGATTGGTGTGATTGCCGCCGCTCGGGCCGCCCTGTCGGCGCCACAGGTTGGCGGGCTGTCCGGCCTGATTGAGCGGCTCGACCCGCAGACGCTTTCGTTTTTTCCCGATCCCGGCAATACGTCTGTTTTTGTGTCGGTACTGATTGTGCCGCTGGCCGTTCAGTGGTGGGCGGTGTGGTATCCCGGCGCCGAACCGGGTGGCGGCAGCTATATCGCACAGCGGATGCTGGCCGCCCGCAACGAGAACCACGCACTGGGAGCCGTGTTGTGGTTTAACATCGCACACTATGCTCTGCGACCGTGGCCGTGGATACTGGTGGCCCTCGCGTCAATTCTGGTGTTTCCCGAACTTGCCGATATTCAAACGGCGTTGCCCCACGTCGATCCCGGGTTACTCCGGAACGACATCGCGTACCCCGCAATGCTCACGCTGTTACCACACGGGTTGCTGGGTCTGCTGGTGGCTTCACTCACATCGGCGTACGTTTCGACGATGAGCACGCACCTGAACTGGGGCGCTTCGTACCTGGTGAACGATTTGTACCGGCGATTCCTCCGCCCGGACGCTGGAGAAAAACATCTCGTCCGCGTGTCGCGTTTCACGACGGTGGGGCTGATGTGCTGTGCCGTTGGATTTACGCTTATGCTGGAGACGGCGAGTGAAGCCTTTCGACTGCTTCTGTCGTTCGGCGCCGGCACTGGCCTGATCTACCTGCTGCGCTGGTACTGGTGGCGCATCAACGCGTGGAGCGAGATCTCGGCGATGGTGGTGTCGTTTGTGGTGACGGTGATTATTTACGCGCTCCAGCGCGCCGAGCTGGTTTCTCTCAGCCCGGATGCGGCGCTGCTGTGGACCGTCGGTGTCACCACCGTCGTTTGGCTGGCCGTGACGTGGTTGACACCATCTGTAGACAGCGGTGTCCTGGCAGCGTTTGTCCGTCGTATCCGGCCCGCGGGACCCGGGTGGAAAAACTTCGCAAGCGACGGTGTTGGACCCGCCGACAACCTGCCGAAAGCCCTGCTATCGTGGTCGCTGGCCTGCCTGGCCGTGTACTCGGCCCTGTTTGCAACGGGCAGTTTTCTGTACGGGCGGACGGGGCGGGGCTTGCTGCTGGGTGCCTTAGCAGTCGTTTCGGGATTGGCGCTGGGTATGCTGTGGCGCAGGAAGGGCAGTCGGACCTGAGGTGACTCAGACTTTATCGATAATTCGTCGCAGATCTTCTTCCAGGACCAGTAGTTGTTCGAGTAAACGTAACTGCGCGCGCGCGCGTCGCAGGTTGTGTCCGTCGTCGTCGACCGGAAAATAGCAATCGCCGGCCAGGTAGTCCTCCAGAAAACGCAGCGTCTGTTCAAACGTAATCACGATGGCGCCGTCTATCAGTTTCGATCGTTCGGATAAATCGATCCATCCAGCCGCACCTTCCAGATAACCTGTCGCCAGATCGTGGAAAGTGGATTCGCGGACGACGACACGGTCGAGATCGGTTTCGTCTTCGGGACGGCCTGTGACCGCCGAGCGCACCAGGTCACCGAAGTCGTGGACGGCGAGACCGGGCATGGTGGTGTCCAGGTCGATGACACACAAAATTTCACTGGTGTTGATATCTACCAGCACATTATCCAGCTTGGCGTCGTTGTGGACGAAGCGGACCGGTAAATCGGCACGGGATATACGACCGGCCAGCGGCGACAGCGCACGCAGGCGGTCGTACTCAACGCGGCATGTCTTCAGACGGTTTTTTGTGTCGGTATTTGCTCTATTATAGAGATGCTTCAGCCGGGCCTGCGTGTCGTGAAATCCCGACAGGACCTCTGTCGGTTCCGGCCCCGAACCCCCGGCGACCCGACCGGGAAACTGGCCCAGTGCCCTTGCGGCGGCGCGAACTTCTTCCGGACGGGCAGGATCGGCGGGCCGTGTCTCCGGTATGGCCACGGCGGCGCGCCACACGTTGCCGTCGGGGTCGCGCAGCCAGGGGATTCCTTCGGGACCATTGAGAAAAACCAGCCGGTGTCGCGGATCTGTGTCACCTTGAAGGCGCAGGCTTTCATCGATACGATCGGCGGCGGCGGCGGCGTTTCTGGCCACGGCGACCGGGTCGGGAAACACCGCCGGGTTGAGGCGTTGCAGCAGGTGTGAGCCCCGGTCGGTTTCCACAAGCCACGTGGCATTGATCAGTCCGTCGCCAAACCGAGCGGGTATCGTATTCGAAAAAACCAGTCCGAATCCCTCCGCGGCCCGGCGGAGTGCCGACTGTTCGGCCAGCCGCCTGGTCACTCGGTCGCGGTCTTCGGGCCAGGTCAGACCACACCACGTGTCCGGGGCGGAAACAACCCGGACCTCGACGGTTCCGGCCCGAACCGCGTTGTCGATGGC
>CAYUDF010000473.1:0-3430 GCA_964443465.1 uncultured bacterium | reverse complement strand
GGGCCCTCTCGCCCCGTGTATCCGCACGCCCCGGACCTCTGAATGCTGCCTGTCGCGGGTGGCGTCAGACGGGGCCCTCAGACCGCGAATATTATAGCGGTCTGACGCAAGCAGCCGCCGCGCGTCAAGGTGGGGCTGCGAAGCGCCCCGCGAGCTACAATATGCTCGCGAGCGGGGTAGGCTGACGTCAGGACCCGCGACGGGCTAATATTCTCAGGGAGAAGCTGCGCCGGTGACGCCTGATAGTCGCCGCAGACGTAAAAATTCAGGAGCCGTTGTTCAAATGATCGACGATGTTGAGCAGTTCGAAGATATCGTTGATGTCGTGGTCGGCGCCGCTATCCTGCGTCCCAAACGTATTGCCGTAACGGGCAAACACTGTCTGCATTCCGATCTGGTCCGCCCCCGTGATATCGCGCTCCGGCCAGTCGCCCACCATTATCGTCTCGGCCGGTTTGACCTGGAAAAAGTCCAGCGCCCTCTGGAACGGGACGGGACTGGGTTTCCGTTCTCCGGCGTCCTCAAAAGTAGAAACAAAATCAAACATATGGTGGAGCTGGAGATAACACAGCCTCAACCACGCCTCTTTGCGCGGGGCATCCGACACCACCGCCAGGCGAATTCCCCGCTTCATCAGCTCGATCAGCGTAACCTTGACATGGGGATACAGAACCAGCGATGCCTCCCGGGCCCTGCGGTAGGCCACGATACCAGCCGCCTGTATCTTGAAATCGATCTCGCCGAGAAGGTCTATCAGGGCATCGTCGAAGACGTTCTGAAACTCAATCCCCTTGTCTTCGTATATCTTGTATATCAGTTTCTTGATCTGGTCCGGCGGAAATTGAAGACCGGCGTCAACCATCGCCCCCACGGCGGCGTCCACGGCATTTTCCTTCATCCGCATAAAATCGGTCAAAGTGTTGTCCAGATCGAATATAACGGCCTTGATCATAACGCCTAACTCATTTGGAGATACGCCGGAATTGCTCTATTATAGTTGTCAGGGACGGCACTCCGGACGCAAGCTGCGATCCGGCGCGGAAGGACTCCCGGAAAGAGCCCGAGTTTAATGGAAGAAAGACCCGAAAGCAATACGGATCTCAAGTCCACCGACGTGTTTACGGCCGTAAACAACTACTTCCTGTTGTTTTTCTGCGGCAGTTGTGTGCTGAGCAGCCTGTATCTCCAGCAGCTGTTTCTGTACATGGGGCTGTACCGGGTGGGTGTGGCTGTCGCGCCGTTTCTCGCCATTATCCTGCCGATCTTTCTGTTGCTTCGCCGGGTGGGGCCCGGGTTCGCCCTGCAGATCCGTCTCGCACCGCCCCAGGCGCCGCGTGCGCTGTACGTGTTGATGGCAACACTGGCTACCGTAGTGATTGTCGACCAGATCTACCTCATCAACCAGCAGTTCAGCCCGGTTCCTCCGGAGTACATTGAAAGCCTCAAGGATCTGAAGCCTTCCGACGGCTGGAATTTCGCGGTCATATTCGTTGGGTTGTGTGTGCTCGTGCCCATCTCGGAGGAGATGGTGTTTCGTGGATTGATCCAGCAGGTTTTTGCCAGGAATATGGGCGGAATCGTGGGTTTTGTGCTGGCCGGTCTGGTGTTCGGAGCGATTCACCTGAACGCGCACCTGTTGATCAGCATCAGTTTCTTCGGCATATTCCTGTCGTTTATCTACTACGCGACCGGAAATCTCGCCTACTCCATCATCGCGCATTCGATCTTCAACACCGTCGCCCTGCTGCAGCTGACGTTCTCCAGCGCGGCTGAGACCACCGATCTGCCGTTTTACCTGCAGGACGTCCGGATCTTCGTGGTGTCGGCCGTATTGCTCGTGTTTTTTCTGTATAAAATAAAAGCGGGAGGCTCCGAAACAGAACCTCCCACAGAATCCGGTGATACCGGCCCGGTCAGTATGTAAGTACGACTACTTAACGGATGTACTGATATCCCGGCCGATACTGATCTCTCCGTTGTCGATCCGAATATTAAAACCGCAGTCCGGATTGTTACAGACCCATGCTTTGTACATAATCGTCGCGCCGTCCCTGCCGTAGTCCGACAATGGCATAAGAACACCTTTATGGCACTTGAGACATTCTGTTTCGTGTTGCTCCATAATCCGCTCCAGACGGTGAATGATCCGTCCGGAATCGTCACCTCCCTTTGTGTCTCTTGGTCGCGGAACCGGAAGCCGGTACGGTGGGGATCAACACCCCTTCCCACACAGTCGCCTGAATTCGTGCGAAGGCAGCATCCCCGCGGCTAAACCCTGTTCCCTGCGGGCGTTACGCCCGTCCCCTATAATCGCGCATTATCCGCCCAATGCCGATTTGTGTCAAGTTTTATGTCGATGAGATGTCGTGGACTGAAATCTATCGCGGATTCTCCATCTGTCCAAAATACCGAAAGTGGCCGTCGATGTCGTATTCGAACAGGACGTCTTCGTGTACGGGACCCGCGCCGATGTTGTGCACGACCAGCGGGCGTTTGCCGTCGCGCGAGCGCTTGTCGGTAACGATACCGATGTGAGGCTGGTTGCCCCACAAAATCCAGGTGACCAGGTCGCCCGTTTTGTAATCGTCTGGGTCGTTCGAGACAGGGAGTGTCGTGCCGTAGCGGGTGAAAAATACCTGCAGGTTGGGTACCCGCCGGTGGTCGATATTGGTGTCGGGTCTCCCAAGCCCCCAGTTTTTCGGGTACAAGGCGAAGTGCGCCGACATGTCTTCGTGCACTTCCTTCTGCAGATCGATACCCAGCACGCGATAACTGCGGATCACCAGGTCGGTGCACACCCCGATGCTATCGGGGACATCGCCGCCAGGATACGGTATCGACAAATACTTTCCGTCGTACCACACGTGATGGGTCGTTCGCTCGATCGCCGCTTCAACCAGGCTCGCGACGGGGTCGGCTTCGGATTCGTTCTGCGCGGCGGCGGTTGATATCACCGTCGTCGTCGCGCAGAACAGGATCAGGAAAACAAGGTTGGTCTTCAGTATATTCATTTCGACGTCAAATATACCATCTTCACGAATGGGCGCGGCCGACTTTTTGGTTGGACACCCCCAGCGCGTACAGATAAAGTGAACCGGTGGGATAGCGGCCCGCGACCGCCACGAACCCCCACACCATGAACAGTGTCTCCAGACCAGATAAATATTGACGATATATTCAACCAGAAATTCCCCAGATTTCTGAAGTTGATGGAAACCGACGCGGAAACGGCCAGGAGTGAGTTTGTCAAATACGCCCGCCCGTGGCTGATGAAACACCCGACGCCGTCGATGCAGGCGCTCGATCAAGCGGAACAACGCCAGGTCGTCCGGGAGACGGTCGAACGGTGCCTGCGAAAAGACGGCGAGCCTCTGCGAAACTACACCGATGTGTGGGGATCGTTCGGCGCCTGGTTGTCCAGCGTGGCGGA
>CAYUDF010000472.1:0-3435 GCA_964443465.1 uncultured bacterium | reverse complement strand
CGCAGCCTGCGAGCACGGTGGGGGTAATCGGTGTCAGGCCCTGCGACGGGCCTATGATTCTTAAGAAAAAGGCATCGACGGTGCCAAACACCAAGGACTAGCGTTTCTCGCAGACGAGGATCAGGCGGTCGGAGGTTTGTTCATCGAACACACTCCGGTCGTAATCACCAAACTCGCCCGATACCACAAGGTCGACGCTGTCCAGCATCGTTTTCATCTCGTCGTGTCGGTACAGCCGCACCTGCTCTTCGTAGGCCACCGATTCGCCCGTTTTCACCAGCTCCGCGTCCACACCCTTCACCAGGTACTTTCCGTCTTCCTCAATCGACCGCTTTTCGCGTATCAGCCACCCCTCCACTTCCCGGCTCGTATCTTCCAGGACCATCGTCCGGACACGTATCGCATTGACGTAGTCCATCAGCATCAGTCCGCCGGGGCGCAACACCCGTGAAATCTCACGCAGCACCAGCAGGTTGTCCATGTCCGCCGGGAAATAACCAAAACTGGTAAACATGTTCAGCACCGCCCCAAACGATCCGGCGCCAAACGGTAGTCGTCGCATGTCACCCCTCACCAGCCTGCCGGCCAGATCCGGGTTCAGGGCCGCATCGGCAAGAAGAAACTCCGACAGATCCAGCCCCCAGGTCAGCATACCCCTTTTGCCGGCGCCAACCATGTATCGGCCGCCCCCGCAGGCGAGATCCAGCACCGGATCTCTTCCCGATACCAGGTCACCGAACGCGTCGAGCACCAGTTCCGATTCCCCCTCGTCGCGATGCCGGTACAGAATCGGATAGATCCGGTCAAAAGCTACTTTGTACCACTCCAAAAACGTCCCGCCTTTTATTTAATCCTGCTTTTCCTGTTTCACTATCGTATCCACCGCAAAATTTTCGTCGTCTCGATACGGATAACTTTCCGTGTAGTGAAGCCCGCGGCTTTCTTTGCGCGACAACGCGCAATCGATGATCAGTTTGCCCACCAGAATGATGTTCCGCAGCTCGAGCAGGTCGCGCGTCAACCGGCAGTTCCAGTACAACGAAATCACTGTATCACGAAGTTGTGTCATCCGTTCTTTTGCGATCTGAAGCCGCCGGTCGCTGCGAACGATTCCCACATAGTCCCACATGATCTGTCGCGCTTCGTTCCAGTCGTGCTCCAGAATGACCGAGTCCTTCAGGTCTTCGGTCCCTTCTTCTTTCCAGGGTCCGGGGATACCTGGAGATCTGCCCGCTTCGAACCCTTCAAGCGACGCGACGGCAACGCGGTCGGCGTACACCAGGGCTTCGAGCAGTGAATTACTCGCCAGCCGGTTGGCGCCGTGGAGGCCGGTATGGCTGACCTCCCCCAGCGCGAGAAGATTTCTGACAGACGTGCGGCCGTCGTGATCCACTTCCACACCGCCGCAGAAATAGTGCGTGGCCGGAACCACCGGGATGGTATCGGTCCGGATATCGATTCCCAGATCGAAACAGGTTTTAAATATGTTCGGAAACCGTTTTTCGATAAACGAACTGTCGAGGTGGGTGATATCCAGAAAGACACAGTGGTCGCCGGTTGTTTTCAGTTCATTGTCGATCGCCCGCGCGACAATATCCCTCGGCGCCAGTTCGGCGCGATCGTCGTAACTTTTCATAAACGCCGTGCCGTCGGAGCGAATCAACCGTCCCCCTTCGCCACGAAGCGCTTCGCTCAGCAGGAAAGAGGTCACATCGCTGTGGTAGAGACAGGTGGGGTGAAACTGCACAAACTCAAGGTTGGCAATCCGGGCGCCGGCGCGGGAGGCCATCGCGATACCATCGCCCGTGGCGATATCGGGGTTGGAAGTGTACATGTACGCCTTACCGGCGCCCCCCGTCGCCAGAACGGTTCGCTGGGCGGCAAACGGGATTACCCGGCCCGTCTGTTCGTCCAGCACGTAGGCCCCGTAAACCGCTGAGCCGTCCTGTGCGGGCGCCTTTTCAAGGTGCCTTTCGAGGATAAGATTGACGCCCATGTGGTGGCGGTATACTTCGATGTTGGGGTGGCAGTTGACTGCGTCCAGCAGCGTCTTGTTGACCGCCTTGCCCGTGAGGTCGGCGCAGTGGACAATCCGGTTTCTCGAGTGACCGCCTTCCAGCCCCAGGTCAAGAGTGCCGCTGTCACGGGAAAACGGTACCCCGAGTGAAATAAGGTCCCTGATCCGCTCGGGTCCTTCGCGAACCACAAATTCGACGACGTCTCTGCGGCACAGGCCGGCACCGGCCTCGAGGGTATCCTCTATATGCAGGTCAAACGAATCGTTCTTGTCAAAAACGGCGGCGATGCCCCCCTGGGCAAGGCGGGTGGCGGAGTCGGCGGGATTCAGTTTCGTGACAATGTTCACGCGGCCGTGCGCGGCCAGTCGCAACGCCAGCGACAATCCGGCGACACCGGTACCGATAATGAGGAAATCAGAAGTTTTCACGGTTACGGAACTATTAAATGCTTGGAAAGTATGGATTTACTCAGTGCGGGCGACACCCTGTCCACATGGTAAGCATTGCGATAGTCGATTGCAACATTTAACCCCTGTCGCTTGCTTTTTGCATCCGGGCGGTACGTGCGACGTGAGCCTCACGGTCGGTCTTACGCATCTTATTATATTTCAACACAATACAGCGACACGGACAGGCCGTTTTCTGGCATGCTCATTGCGTATACGCCCTCCGGATTCATACACCAGATTTGCATCCAGTGGAAAACCGTTTCAGGAGGTAGGTTTCATGCGTAAGAAAATGATGGTATTAATCGCGGTCCTGGCTGTCCTGTCCGCATTTGTGGTCGCCTGCAGCGATAACAAGCCCGAGGAAAACCGCTCGGTAATGACCGTGATATCATTTAATGAAAACTCGTCCCTTATCAGCGACGTTCTCGAACAGGGAGAAGACCTTACAATTACCACTGACGACTGGATCGGTCCCGAAGTGGTTTCGGTTGTATTTTATAACCGGCCGTACAACAACATCGTCCTCACCAAACCGGATGAACCCCACGGAGAATATATAGTTACGCGTTATACCGTCGATTGGGTCCGCACCGACGGTGGATCTCCGGCGCTGCCACGTTACGAAGGCGGCCTGGGTATCGGCGTTCCGACCGGCGAGGACATTGAAGGTATGATTACGCTGGTTACGTTTGAAAACAAATCCACCTCGCCGTTGGCGGATATCGCGGCTGGCGGAGTGAACGAATTCACAGAAATCAGGATGAACGCCACCGTGACGTTTTACGGACACGAAGCGGGCACGACCCGTGAAACAGCCATTGAGGCGTCACTGGGTGTGCTGTTTGTCGATATGTTCGTCGAATCCGACTAGGTATCGGCGCAGACCCTACCTCCAGACAGATAAACGGGTCGGTGGTTTTCCGGCCCGGATTTAAAGCCGCGGATTTAGTCCGCGGCTTTTTTTATCT
>CAYUDF010000471.1:0-3435 GCA_964443465.1 uncultured bacterium | reverse complement strand
GGTTAATTTGGAAGCTTCTGTGCGGTTAGTGGAAGATGTGAACCGGTCCTTACAGATAAAACTCCGAATATTATCGCGTGATCACCAGCTTTCGTGTCTGGGTCACACCTGCGGCGGTAATCCGGTAAAAATACACGCCGCTCGGAATCGGTAAACCGGTGTTGTTGCGGCCGGTGAATGTCAGCGTTCGCAGGCCCGCTTCCATTTTATCCAGACGTCTCTCGTACACGCGTCGGCCGGCGATGTCATACACCTCGAACGAAACGTCGGACTGTGATGGCAGGCCAAACCGGATTTCTGTTGATACGCCGAACGGGTTCGGTATGTTGGGCAGAAGCGTGAGCTTGGCGAATGACGGCACGCGGTCTTCGACTCCGGTCACGATGTCCACCATTGCCTGGTTGGACGACGAGCTCTGGTTTTCGTGGACATCCCACGCCGTCACCAGGTAGTAATACTTTTTGAACAACTCCGCCGATGTATCGGTGAGCATGGTGTCGGGCGCAGTGCCAAGGAAGTTCCCCGGTCCCGGTGTGAATCCGCTGGTTTCCGACCTGTAGACGGCGTAGTGCGAAAGGTCTCCCTCGAACTCAACGCTGGGACTCCACTCCAGGTCGACGTCCTGCGCGACACGCGCGGCAACGAGGGCGAGAGGCGCGGCAGGAGAGAGGTTGTCCAGGGATCGCCCGCCCGCCGGTGGCGAGATCCACATGCCGCCGCCGTTGTCGTGCGCGATCACCTGGAAGTAGTGGAACTCGTTTGCGACCGATGTCGAATCAAACAGCGTCGCCACCGGTTTTGCGTAACGGTCCAGCTGAAACGCCTCGACTGTTTCGACAAGTTCCCAATAGAAGGGGTTGTCGGCGCGCAACATGCCTTTGACGAGTTGGTCTTCTGAAAGGGTCGGGGCATCCACCATCGCCGCACCGTTTTTGATTTCTGTCGCCGCCGCCATCGCGTCGATCGCGCGCCACACGGTGTAGACGTAGATGTCCCCGGGTGGCACGTCGAGTCGGCTGGCATCCCACGCGACATTTACCAACCCGCCCTGGTCGCCGGGAATATCACGCACGCTATGAACGAACGGACACGGGTATCCCCACAATCCGTCCGACATCATTCTCTGACCATAAAGGTTTATGAATGAACTGCTTCGAAAGTCTTCCCAGAAAACAAGCGCGCCGTGTTCACCGTCGGTAACAATCGAAGGCTTCGCCTGGTATTCGAAATACTCACAAACAGGCTCGCCGTTGATCGACCAGGCGGGTGCGCCATTGGCGTCGATTCGCTGGGCGTAAATATCCGTAGAAAGAAAAGTGCGATTGTCCTCCCAGCTGACGATCGCGCCGCCCGAACCGTCCGATACGACAACACAACTTACCTGATCGAAGGGTGCGGAACAAACGGTGACACCGTCGGCCGCCCAAAGGGTGTCTCCCGCCAAATTCAACTTCTGGGCGTAGATGTCGTCGTACGGGAAATCGCGTGGGTCGGTCCACGCAACAATCAGTTCTTTCCTGTCCGGGTCGAAGGTGATATCAAAAAATTCCTGGACGCCGGTTGCTGTACAGATCGGGATTCCGCCGGTTGCCCACACCTCCCATCCGTTGTGACTGAAACACTGGGCGTATATGTCGCGATCGGTTCCGCGGTCGTCCGCCCACACTACATACACACCGCCGAAACCATTGGGGGCGATCTGCGGGTACAACTGCTCGCTTGACGCGTTGCATACTGGCTTTCCGTTGGCGGTCCATAGTGAGTTGCCGGTTGGACCGAAGCGGGCTCCGTAGATATCCCAATCCGTTCCCGACCTTCCGTCCTGCCACACCACTATCACGCCACCGGCGTGGTCCGGGGCGAGAACGGGATTAGTCTGGTTGTACGACGTTGTGCACGCCCAGGCACCGGCCGATCCGTGGTACAGCGTCCCGTCACTCAACACGCGCTGATAATAAATATCGAAGTCGGTCCCGTTGCGATAATCTTCCCACGCGATATAGGCACCGCCCGATTCGTCTCCGATGATCTGTGGAACGTACTGGCCGTCGATCGCGTTGCAGGCGGCTACGCCGTTGGTCGTCCAAAGTGTATTCCCTTCGCCGTCCAGGCGCTGGGCGTAAATATCGGCGGTTGGTCCGCCACGATAGTCCACCCAGGTGATAATGACGCCGCCGAAACCGTCGTTGACCAGCTCTGGTTCGGTTTGATAACCCGACGCGGTACAAATCGCCACACCGTTTGGTGTCCACATGGAATTTCCGTAGGAATCAATTCTTTGCGCGTAGATGTCAAAGTCGAACGTGTTGCGCGAGTCCTTCCAGATCAAAAACGCGCCGCCCGATCCGTCCGGAATTGCGATGGGATTGCGTTGGTCGATATTTGTATCGGAAAACGACGTGCCGTTTTCAACCCAACCAGCTTGTGGAGAAGAAACGATTGTCGCAAGAGAAATGACGCATAGCAATATAACGGCGAGAAAAGACTTCATTGTGGTCCCCCCAGGGTGTGAAGTGTGTAGACAATAATTTTATCATATTTGGACTGCAATATCCATATGCTTGCAAAGGTGAGATTACCAAATGATTTACAGTTACCTAGATGTCTGGACTGAATGAAAGGAAAGGTGTAAAGTACAGGTATTCGCAGATCACATCATCCGAATCCAGACCACGAGGAGCACCCTGAATGCCGGGATTTAGTTTGTGGAAATTAGGCCGCCAGTTACTTCTTTTTGTCGCATTCCTTTTCGTTGCCCTGCCCTTGGCGGCGCAGGAATTCACATTCCCCGACACACGTGTTGGTGAAATCGCAAAGGCGTATATAACCTCGTTCAACTCGGCGGACTCGGTCACGATCCGGGCCTTTGAAACGCGGTACCGTTCGGCCGGCGCGCTGGAAAAACGTTCTCTCGACGAACGTTTGCCGCGCGTGTTGTCGCTAACCGCGCAGGTGGGAACGTTACGTCCGGCGAAAATCCTGAAAGAGGAGCCGACCCGTCTTACGCTTATTGCCCACGCCTCGGCGGCGGACATGTGGCTCAACTGCACTTTTACGATAGAAGCCGACCCTCCACAAAAACTCGAAACCGTTGCCATGATGCCCGGCGCGTCTCCCGAAAACGCCGTCGAGATCACAAACTGGAAAAACCTCAAAGACCTGGCCAACCAGCTGCTGGAGAGCAGCGGCTCGCCGGCCATCGCCATCGCTATCGTCGAAAAGGGAAGTGTCGTGGATATGGCCGTGGTGGGAGAGCGGTGGGTCGGATCGGGGCAACCGGTCAAAAAGAATGACACGTTCCATATCGGCTCGATCACAAAGTCGGTAACGGCCACGATGATCGGTGCGCTGGTCCAGAAAGAATTGATCGACTGGACATTCACCGTCGGTGACTTTCTGGGTGACATGTAAATGCGCGACGAGTACCGCGACGTT
>CAYUDF010000470.1:0-3440 GCA_964443465.1 uncultured bacterium | reverse complement strand
TGAACAGTGGAGAGGACAAATTATGGACATCGTCTGGTTTGCGGAGATCAAGTGGGACTACCTGAAAACCCGCAAGCAACAGATTATTCGCAGAAAACCGGCTGACGTCAGGTTGTTGTTTCTCGAGCCGTACGTGAAGGGCCGGACGAACCGATGGGATTTGCGGCGGGAAGACGGCATCTTCAGGGCCACCGTGCCTTTTCTGAAGGCGGCGCCGGGTGGTCCGGTCGAATGGTTGCTCGAGCAGAGTTGGGGACGGTGGCTGGTCGACAGGAACGCGCGCGCAAAAGTAAGCAGGCTCATGCGCCAGGCCGGATTTGTGCCGTCACAAACGGGACTGGTTCTTTCCAATGTTTACGCGATTAACCAGGCAAGCCGGATTCCGGGCCGATTCCTGTTGTACGACTGCAATGACGTCCATACCGCGTTTCCCGGTATGCCCGGATGGACACACGACTATTTTAACGCCACGTGCCGGTGCGCAAATGCCGTGTTTACGTCGTCACAAGCTCTCTACGACGATATCACACAGATCCGCGGGACAAAGGACGGCACCGAGTTGATCGGGAACGGCGTTGAATACGCGCACTTCCAGAGCGTGCGGGAATCGCTGGGATGGCCGGCTCCACCCGATCCGCCGCGTATCGGTTATCTGGGTGCGATTGCCCCCTGGTTCAATTTTGATTATGTCGAACAACTGGCGCGCGCGTACCCCGATTGGGAAGTGGTCCTGGTCGGACCGGTGATGCTGGGTGTTGGGGACAAAGTGGCGGCGCTTACCGACCTGCCCAACGTGTCGCACAGGGAGCCGGTGGCGTACGAAAACGTGCCCCAACTGCTACGCGAATTCACCGTCGGCCTCATTCCGTTTCGGTACGATGCGTTGACACGCGGAGTGAATCCCAACAAAATGTACGAGTATCTCGCGATGGGGTTGCCGGTTGTCGCCACCCGGTTTTCCGCCGAAGTGGGTTTTTACCCGGAAACGGTCAAGGCGGCCGACACCGCCGACGAATTTATACGTGCCTGCGAAGGGTTCGTGGCGCTTTCGGCGGACGCCGCAAGACTGGCACGACACAGGGACCAGGCGGTTGAAATCGCCGCGAACAATGATTGGGAAAAAATCGCGGAGAGGTTCTGGGAACGAGTAAAAGTGCTCGATGCCGGTTGAGCGGGCGCGGGCGGGATCACTGATATTTAGTCAGGAGGTCGTTATGGGCTTTATTAACCATTTTATATGGATTTTTGTTTCGCCTTCGAAGGTGTTTGCGGACATCAGGGAAGGCAAGGCGGCGTGGTGGGAGGCCTGGATATGGATGACGATAACGGGCGCCATCGGGGCTTATTTTCTGCTGCCTGTCTCGATGATCGTGATCGAAATCAACGAGACCGGCGTGCCGATCGAACAGGTGGATGCACAACTGGATTTTATCGAAAAATGGGGCACGCTTCTGCTTGCGACCACTCCGATAGCGGTCCTGGCCCAGTCTCTGGTCGTTTTCGGGCTGGGTTATATTCTGGTGTCTATCCTGTCTCCCGTTGCGAATTTTAAGAAATTCTTTACGATCTGCATGTTCTCCAGCATCGTCGCCAATATTTCGGTGCTGTTGATGGCGCTGGTGGTGAGAATGAAGGGTCTGGACGCGATAATGACGGCCGACGACGCTGAATTCTCTATTGGATTGTCGTTTATGGCGCCGGAAGAGGGTGCCCTGTTGAAGGCACTGTTCACAAGTATCGAATTTTTTGGTATCTGGGCACTGGTGCTGGTCGCAATCGGATTGATGCGGGTATTCGACATGTCCAGAAAAAACGCGATTATCTGCGTTATACCGTTGTGGCTTATGTTTTTCCTGCAACGCCTCATGTCCGCGGTGTTCGGGGGTGTCGGCTGACCCTGGGACGCTGCCCAATGCCGGTCGTCCGATTATTGACATTTCCAGCGCCTTGGTGCTACAATCAACGGCTAACGCTATATAAAATCAACGAACTAAACCGAGGGCTCCCGGGTTAAACAGCCGGGCATGCCCGATATATCAGTAACTTTAATATCCAAACGGGATGCGGGATCTCGAGGAGGACCACAGTGAAGGAATACGCTCCTGAAAACATTCGGAACGTGGCGATCGCCGGCCACCAGGAATGCGGCAAAACGATTTTAGCGGAGTCGTTGTTGTTCACCGCGGGCGCAATCAATCGCCTGGGGAAGATCGACGACGGCAATACAACCATGGATAGTACCCCGGATGAAATCGAAAAAAAGATATCCATTCAGTCGGCGGTGGCTTTTTGCGAGCACAAAGACGCAAAGATAAACATCATTGACACACCCGGGTACGAGGATTTTGTCGGTGACGTATTGAGTTCGCTGGAAGTCGTGGACAGCGTGATCATACCGATCCGTTCGGACGCGGGAGTTGAGGTGGGAACGGAGAAGATATGGGAATTTGTACAGGGGCGTGGCCTGTCGGCAATGCTGGTCGTGACTAAAATGGACAAGGAGCACGCCAATTTCGGCCACTGTGTCGACCAGGCACGCGAGTCATTTGGC
The DNA here is from genome assembly GCA_964443465.1 of uncultured bacterium. Classification (GTDB taxonomy): domain Bacteria; phylum Krumholzibacteriota; class Krumholzibacteriia; order WVZY01; family JAKEHA01; genus CAYUDF01. The sequence continues at coordinate 889 of CAYUDF010000470.1, read as the reverse complement.
GGAGCTGTCAAAGTATTCCAGCTGCCCATTGGCCAGGGTGACAACTTCTCGGGTGTCGTGGACCTGGTCAGCAACAAGGCTTATGAATTCAGCAAGGACGAAAAAGGAACGGCCAAAGAGATCGAGATTCCCGCAGATCTGAAAGACAAGGCTGATACCCTCCGCAAGGAGCTCATGGAAACAGCCGCCGAATCGGACGAAGCCCACATGGAGAAGTATCTCGAGACCGAAAACCTGGACGACGACGAATTTCAGAGCGGCATCGCGGCGGGTCTTGCCTCCGGCGAAGTGTGTCCGGTCTACTGCGCTTCGTCGGTATTAAACATCGGCGCAGGTTTGATACTCAACGGTATCGTCGATTTCCTGCCGTCGTCGGCCGCGAAAGTAAAAATCGTCGGCGAAGACCAGGAAATCAAACCCGATCCGTCCGGCACACCGGCGGCGTTCGTGTTCAAGAATGCGTCCGATTCGCACGTGGGCGACATGTTGTTTCTGCGCGCATATTCGGGGGCGCTTACCGCCGGCAACGATATTTACAACGTCACACGGGACAACGGCGAGCGGCTGGGTCAGCTGTACGCCGTACAGGGAAAACATCGCGAAGAGATCTCGCGACTGCCCGCCGGCGACATAGGCGCGGTGGTAAAGCTCAAGGCAACCAAGATCGGTGACACGTTGACCAACAAAGGTAGCGGAATCCAGTTTTCGCCGACGGTGTTGCCCCGTCCGTCGATTTTTGCCGCAATATCCAGCGCCACCAAGGGTGATGAGGACAAGATGGGCACCGGCCTGGCGCGGCTTCACGACGAAGACCCGGCGTTCGAGGTCAAGGTTGACCCCGAAATCAAACAGACACTGATTTCCGGCCAGGGCGAGATGCACCTGGAGG
>CAYUDF010000469.1:0-3442 GCA_964443465.1 uncultured bacterium | reverse complement strand
CGCGCGTCGCCAGGGTCTCGAAACCACCCGCGGTTCGGATGCGAACACGACCTTCTCTGCTTGCGAGCAGGTAAAACTGGTCTCCATCCTGAAACAGTATATAAAAACCGATACCGCGAAAATCATCTACACGGCAGTCGACACGCCGGGAAAGGCCGTCCAGGAACGAAACAAGCGTGCGTGCAAGCGGCAACGGGTGTTCGATCCGGCCGAACGATACATATCGCGAAATAATCTCGCGGTAGGTGCTCTGGAGAAAATTCTGTCTGGATGTGAGTGTTGTGGCAGCACCTGTGGAACCACAGTCCTGCATCAGGACATGTAAGCTCCGGTTGCGGCTGGCGCGTTCAACGTAAGTGAGACCGCCGGTGCCACCTGAAGCGGGAGTAAACGTAATCGCTCTGATCATAAGTGGTTTATTTCCACGAAGAGCGTACGTCCCCTCCACTGGTAGTGTCAATCTTAAATTACAGTTCTTATCGCTTGCGGTTTGCGACTTTCTGTTTCGCCTGAGCGGGGCCCGATTGGTCCTTTTTGTCGTTCTTTGACCGTTTGAACATCGATAAAATGCCGCCCAGGCCTTTTCCGCCGGTTTCCTCCCCGTTTTTGCCGGAGTGGTATTTCAGCGCGATGTGGTGGTCGGGATCCCATTGGAGAGCTTCGTCGAAGCACTCGTTCGCCGTGCTCTCCAGTCCTGCCTGGTGGTATACAAAACCGAGGTTGGCGTGGAAGTCCGCATTGTAATGCTCCATTTCCAGAGCTCTTTTACAGGCGTCCCGGGCTTCGTGAAGGTGAGTCTTCAACACCCCGAGAGAGAAGCCGTACCAGCTGTGATACGAGGCATTCGAGTCGTCATATTTTATAGCGCTCTTCAGCAGGACAACAGCCTTGTCGTATCGATTGTGTTTCATGGCCGTCTTCGCCTGTTCGAAAGCGAGCGCCGATGAGCGTTTGTCAGCTTCCTTGCGCTCTGAAACTCCACCGGACTTCTGCTTCAGTTTCTGATCGAACTCCCTGCGTTTCAGATCGTTACTCAAAATACTGAACGCTTCGTTGATCAGCTTGAAATCAACTTCTGCCTGGTCGGAGTCTTCCACGTCGGCTTCCGATTTGCCGACAACATCCGGATGGTGCATCCGGGCGAGTTTGAAGTAGGCCTTTTTTATCGCGGCAGCGTCGGCTGTCGGCCACACTCCTAATACTTCATAATAGTCGACGAATGTTTCTTTCGTGTCCATATTGTCTAGCTTCCATCCGTTACGGCGCGCAGTTCATGGAGTAGATTGTTCGCAAGTTTGTTTTCCGGTTGAACGGCCAGCACCTCGTCCAGTTGTACCTGCGCTTCCTCGTACCTGCTGTTTTCGTAGTACAAGAGAGCGAGATTCAGCCTTGCCTTGATGTAATATGGGTTGATTTTGAGAGCGATTTCGAATTCATGTACGGCATCGTCGATCATGCCGCTGTTGCCATAGGCGATTCCAAGATAGTTGTGGAGATCCGGATAGTCCGGTTTGAGTGCGATCGCCTTTTTGAGTTCCCTGACCGCTTCCTCGTTTTCTCCGTTGTGGATCGCCTCGATCGCCAGTTCGCGGCTAATCTGCGCGGAACTGGGGCGCTCCAGCAATATTTCGTCGTAAATTCTTCGTATGTTTTCATCGTCCGAGCCGGCGCGCAACGCGTGAACCAGCTTGTCCAGGCTTTCCCTCGAAAAATTCGGGCAGCTGTGCCTTGTGAGCGCCAGCGTCTCCGTTGCGTCCGTCCTGTCGCCGTCCAGGAAAATGGCAAGGGACAGATGGACGCGGGCCTTGAAGAACTTGTTATTAATATCGAGGGATCGTGTAAAACTGCGCCGGGCCTCGCCCATTCTTCCGATCTGGAAATAGTAGCTGCCGAGAGTGTAATGAAGATCGGCAAACATCGGTTTAAGCGATACCGCTTGTTCCATTTCGTCAACGGCCGTCTCGATATCGTTATCGAGAACGTGTTTTTTGGCCAGCGCGACGTGAGCTTCACACGTGTAAAGTTCGAGTGTTGAACGATCCACATCCTGGTGGGCGCGTGACAGTTCATTGAGTTCCTGAAACTTACGCAGGGCCTTTATGTATTGCCCTCCGTTGAACAGGCCCAACGCGTGCGTGAACTCACTTTTTGGGATAAAATTGAATAGCCTTTTAAGAAACATAAGAACTACCCCTGCAAATAGGTCAAGACGAGTTGCATAACCAACCCACTGACGATCGGCACCCGCATGTTATCATCCATCGGAACCGGCAGAGCTTCGGCTATAGCCGCGGCCGCAGATCCCGCCACAATCACCCAGACGTTATCGAGGAGTGCGGCGCCGATGAGAAGACAACTGACGAAGCACGCCAGGCTCCCCTCAAAGCTTTTTCCCCAGTACCTCGGTGTTCCGAACTTTTTCCCGATCACGGCCGCTACGGTGTCTCCGATAATCAGAAACGTCAGCGCGGCGATCGCGATGTCCCTGTCGAACGCCAGGACGCTCAAAAGCGCCGCGATCATGAAATAGGTCGATCCGAGTAAATGTTCTTGCTCGTGGCTTCGGATCAGTGACCTGAACAGTCTGAGAAAGAAGCCCCGGAGCCGGTGGTCGGTCAACCGTAATAGGTCGGAAACGACCGTTGCAGAAGTAGCAATTATAAGGCCAAGTAGTCCCCAGTTTTTCGGCGTGAAATAGACCCACGCGGGGATGATGATCATCGCCAGATGTATAGATTTTCTTTGGAGTTCCCGCTTCACGGAGAAGGCTTGCGGTTTACTGGGTTGTGGCGATTCCGTCATCTGGGCGCCGGGTCTGCCACGAGCGGTCAAGGATTTGCCACCCGTGCGACTCGTCTCCTTTCATTCGGGCCGGGTATGGTCCAGCAGGGTTCTGTTCCAGGCGCAAATATACGTTAAAATTGCAATCTGCCGCATTTTAGCGTTATCTGAAAGTATCCTGGAGATCGGCCGGAATACCGGTTCAATCGGTGCTGAAGTACAGGCTGCGGTAGATATTTGCCGATTCGACGATTCTCTGGACGTACAACCGTGTTTCCTTGTAATCAATGCCGTCTACAATTTCTATTGCACTTGCGGCCGATTGTCCACCATCGATATCGTTCCCCGTTGGGGTAGTGCGGGTTGAGCCTCTGCCAAACCACCGTTTCGCGTTACGGGGCCCGGCATTATAGGCTGCGAGCATACGAGCGTAGTTTCCGGGAGATTTGTCCATCAATGACGCCGCGTACCAGATGCCAAATGCCAGATTTGTCGCCGGATCAAGCAGGTTATCCTCCACCCACTCTGGCACCTCCAGTTCCCGGGCCACGTAACGCCCCGTCTCGGGCATTAATTGCATCAATCCCAGGGCGCCGACGCGAGATACGGCGCGGCGGTCGAAACGGCTTTCCTCCCTGATCATTGCGTAAACCAGGTGCGG
>CAYUDF010000468.1:0-3442 GCA_964443465.1 uncultured bacterium | reverse complement strand
CCGCCCGAGGTACTCGAAACCATGTCGCGTCCGTTGATCCACCACCGGACCGGCCCGTTTCGAAACACCTACCGCGAAGTGATCGTTAACCTTCAGTACATTATGCGCACCGAAAATCCCGTTGTTGTTTTAACGGCGTCGGGTACCGGCGCGATGGAAGCAGCCGTTGTCAACTTTACAAAACCGGGCGACAAGGTCCTAGTCGCGGTAAACGGAAAATTCAGCGAGCGCTGGGCACAGTTGTGCGATGTCTACGGAGTTGAGACGGTGGTGGTGGAAGCCAGGTGGGGAGATCCCGTCACACCCGAACAGATCGAAAAAGCGTTTGCCGACAACGACGGTATCAATGTCCTGTTTGCTGCGCATTCAGAGACGTCAACCGCGGTGCTCCAGGACGTCGAAGCGTTTGCCGCGATCGCACGCAAAAACAACGCGCTGATCGTTGTTGATGGTATCACCAGCGTGGGCGCGCACGACGTGCTCACGGACGAATGGGGACTGGACGTTGTGATCGGCGGCGCACAGAAGGGTGTGATGATACCGCCCGGCCTCGGTTACGTATCCGTGTCCGAACGGGCGATTGCCAAAGCGGAGTCCGGAAGGCACGGATGTTACTATTTTGACCTGCTGAAAGCGGTCAAATCGGCGGAGAACGGCGACACGCCGTACACGCCCGCGATCACACTGATGCACGCCCTTCAACAGGCGCTCAGGATGATCCGCGACGAAGGTATCGAAAACGTGATCAAGCGGCACGCCGCCAATGCCGGTGCGGTGCGCGCAGCCGTGAGCGCACTGGGTCTCGATCTGCTGTCTTCCGCGCCGTCAAACGCCACAACGGCCGTTGTGCCGCCCGAAGGGACGGCGGCGGCAATAATCGGCAACATGGAGCGGGACTACGGCGTCAAAATTGCCGGCGGCCAGGCACGGCTCAAGGGAAAAATATTTCGCCTCGGGCATCTGGGTTATTACTCACAGGCGGACATGTACACCATGATCGCCGCGCTCGAAGGCGCACTGGCGGACCTGGGAATCACGGAACAGACAGGCGAGGGCCTCAACGCTTTGCGGTGGTTCTATTCGCAGAAGGCCGTGTAATGTACCGCGTATTGCTGACCGACAACATCACCCCCGAAGCCGTTTCGGTGTTCGATTCCTACGGGGAAATCGAAGCCGTCGCGGTGGGGACACTGCCCCCGGACGAACTCCAAAAGACCATCGCGGACTTTGACGGCATCGTGGTCCGATCACCCTCCAGAATTACCGCCGGGATTATCGATGCGGCTGTCAGGCTCAAGTACATCGGGCGTGCCGGCGTGGGGATAGACAACATCGACATCGAAGCGGCCACCGAACGTGGAGTCATTGTGATGAACGCGCCCACCGGAAACACCGTGTCGACGGCGGAGTTCACCGTCGGCCTGATGCTCTCACTGGCGAGGTGGATTCCGGCTGCCCACAACAGTGTCACCAGCGGTGCGTGGGACCGGAAAACGTACCGTGGCATTGAATTGTCCGGAAAAACTGTGGGTATTGTCGGACTGGGCCGGGTCGGCAGGGAAGTGGCCCGGCGGATGAGAGCTTTCGGGATGAATATCGTCGCCTGCGATCCATTGGTAGCAAAGGATGTTTTCGACGAGGTTGATGCGACGTCGGTGGATCTGGCAGAGCTGCTGCGCCAGAGCCGTATCGTCACGTTTCACGTTCCGCTCACCGACAAAACAAAAAACATGATCGGAGACGACCAGCTGGCGAAACTTCCGGACGGCGCGCTGCTGGTGAACTGTTCGAGGGGCGGAATCGTGTCGGAAGACGCCCTGGCCCGGGCGCTTGAAACCGGTAAACTGGCCGGTGTTGCCCTGGATGTATACGAAAAAGAACCGCCGGGCGACCACCCGTTGTTCCGGCACCCGCGTTGTGTTTTTGCCCCGCATCTCGGCGCCGCCACGGAGGAGGCCCGGGTACGTGTGGCGACAGACGCCGCAACGGCGGTAGCGGAGGCGTTAACGACGGGCAGGACCCGAAACGCCGTCAACCAGACCGGGGAATAACGGGTCCGTGAGCGGTTGAAATGCGGTCACGGCAAGGCTTGATTTTCCCCACTTGATCGACTATAAGTAGTGAGTACTGCCGCGGGCCGGCCTCTCTCCGGAGCGCGGTTATTTTGCGCGCGCAAACCAGGAAAACAGCGGCGAATTCGGCCGCAAATATACCAGAAACGAATCAGGAAATAACATGCCGGTAACACTTATTCTAGGCGGGCAGTGGGGCGACGAGGGTAAAGCAAAGATTATCGATCATCTCGCACCGTCCAGTGACATCGTTGTGAGGTTTCAGGGCGGCGCCAACGCCGGGCACACGGTGGTTGTCGGTGAAGATCGGTTTGCGTTTCACCTGGTGCCGTCGGGCATCCTTTACGAGGACAAGATGTGCATTATGGGTGGGGGAATGGTGATCGATCCCGTCGCGCTGATCGAAGAGATCGACGGAATCGCCGGACGCGGTATCGACGTTTCAAAACGCCTGTTACTCAGCGAACAGGCGCACGTCGTCATGCCGTATCACAAACTGCTCGACAGCGGTTCTGAGAAGAAGAAGGGTTTAGGCAAGATCGGGACAACCCAGAAGGGAATTGCCCCGGCCTATACAGACAAGGTGTCCCGAGAGGGTATCCGGATGGGCGACCTCGCCAAACGCCCCGCCGAACTAACGGAGTTTCTCCAGCGGAAGATCCGGGCAAAAAACCACGTGTTGAAACAGGCGGGCCTGAAACCGTTGTCGCCTAAAAAAGTGATCGACACGATGCTGGCCGTCCGAAAACGATTGCTGCCGATGATCACCGATACGCGGCCGATCATGTGGGAAGCGCTGGACAACGGAAAATCGATATTGTGTGAGGGCGCCCAGGGTGCGCTCCTCGATATCGACCACGGGACCTACCCGTTTGTGACGTCCAGCTCCGCCACGGCGGGGGGCGCCTCGATCGGCACGGGTTTGCCGCCGACATCGTTCGAACGGGTGATTGGCATATTCAAGGCGTACTGCACACGCGTCGGCAATGGCCCGTTTCCGTCCGAAGATTTCGGGAAAGCCGGGGAGAAGCTGCGGCAGATCGGAAACGAATACGGGACCACCACCGGACGACCGCGGCGGTGCGGCTGGTTTGACGCGGTAGCGGCCCGGACGGTGGTCAAATTGAACGGCGTAACCGAAATCGCCCTCACCAAGATGGACGTGATGGACAGTTTCGACACCATCAAGGTCTGCACGTCCTACAAGGTGGGCAAAAAAACCATCGATTATTTCCCGACGGATATCAACCTGCTTGAGAGATGCAAGCCGGTATACGAAGAATTCGAGGGGTGGAACCAGACGACGGCCGGCGGATTGGGTGCGCTGCCCGGAAAAGCGATGGATTACGTCCGTCAGCTCGAATCTCTGG
>CAYUDF010000467.1:0-3452 GCA_964443465.1 uncultured bacterium | reverse complement strand
TAACCATCCCAGGTACCGTCACCGTCGGGATCGACAGCCGTGTAACCAACCTGGCCCGCCGCAGCGGCGGCGCCGTTGACCGGTGAGTCAGGGACTTTCGAGAACGGATTCTCGAGCAGTGCTGCGCCCGGGAGCAGGTCGACAAACGTGTCGCCATTCGGGAGCACGTCACCGATGTTACCTGCATACACGCCATCGTTCTGGACCGAGAAATCCTCGGCAGCCAGCTGCGTGGTGTGTGCGTTTGATTTTGCCGACGCTTCTTTGGCGCGGGACTGCATATTGATGAAGTTCGGAATCGCGATAGCGGCGAGAATACCGATAATAACGACCACGATCATCAGCTCGATGAGTGTGAAACCTTTGTTACGCATCAGAGACCTCCTGATTTAGTTGAATTGTGTGATGTATAACCATCTGGACCTTTCATCCGATCCTGACCTACTGATTGGCAACTAACGTGCCAAACATGGATGCCCGAGTCGGCATTGTATCCTGTTGCTCCTAGACGGGTTACAGCGTCACTTGTGCTGCCTTAACGTGCGGCCAACATCCAATACCAGCCACGTCCGGCGCGGCCTTGCATTGTGCAGATCGCACACCTCCCGCTATGCCGGCCTTGCGGCGGCATAGCGAATAGCGATTTGTGCTGACAGTCCGGAGACCGCTGATATCCGAAAATGCCGGGGTAACCGGACTGCAGCACAATCACTATTCGACTTCCACGAGCGCGTTCTCGCGCTCTTTCTCGAGACCGTACCGCTGGATCTTGCGGTAAAGCGTCGAAGCGTTGATTCCCAGGATGGAGCTGGCTTTCTTTTTCTGCCAGTTGGTGTCGTTCAGTACCTTGATCAGATACTCACGTTCCAGCTCTTCCAGCGTGACCTGGGCTCTGTCAGTTATCAGTGTTTGTGAATATGATTCGCGCCGCCGCAGTTTTTCCGGCAACGATTCCACGGTGATGTTGCTTGAGTCTTCCAGTATCGTGGCCCGCTCGATGACGTTTTCGAGCTCGCGTACGTTGCCCGGCCAGTCATAGGCAATCAGGACTTCCATCGCGTCCTTTTCGATGCCCTTCTGCCTGGAGACCTCCAGCGACTCGTTATACTTGTTGAGAAAGTGGTTCACGAGCAGCGGCACGTCGTCGCAGCGCTTGCGAAGCGGCGGCAGTTGAACCGGAATCACGTTGAGCCGGTAGTACAGGTCGGGCCGGAACCCACCGTTCTTGATCGCTTTTTCGAGGTCTGCGTTGGTGGCCGCGACCAGCCGGACGTCCACTTTAATAGGATTGGTTCCGCCGACGGGGATTACCTCGCGTTCCTGCAACACTCTCAGAAGCTTGACCTGGATCGTGGGGGATGTTTCTCCGACTTCGTCCAGGAAGAAAGTGCCGCCCTGGGCGACCTTGAACAGGCCTTCCTTGTCCCTGATCGCGCCGGTGAACGATCCCTTGACGTGCCCGAACAACTCGCTCTCCAGCAGGTTTTCGGGCAGGGCGCCGCAGTTGATGCTCACAAACGGGCCGTGCGATCTCTGCGAACGGTAGTGGATCGCGCGGGCGATCAATTCCTTGCCCGTTCCACTCTCGCCGTCGATCAGGATCGTGCTGTCCGTATCGGCGACCTTGTCGACCAGCTTGAAGACACTCTCCATCTCCTCGCTTTTGCCGATGATTGTTTTGAGGTCGCTCGTTTTTTTGAGCTGTTTCTTGAGAATCTGGTTTTCACGCCGCACGCGTTTCATGTCGAGCGCGTTGCGTACCACCATCTTGATCTCGTCGTTCTTGGCGTGTTTGATCAGGTAGTGGAACGCCCCCTGGTTGACGGCCTCGATCGCCGTCTTCTGGGATGCGTAAGCCGTCATGATCACAACGGGGATAGTCGGATCCTGCTTTTTAATCTCTTTGAGGACCTCGATCCCGTCCATGCCCGACATGCGGATGTCCGAGAGAACCACGTCGTAACGCTGATTCTTGATCGCGTCGATCGCTTTCTTCCCATCGTCAACCGCGGTGATCTGGTAACCTTCTTTCCGCAGCATAATGGACAGAAACTGACACATACTTTTTTCGTCATCGACGACAAGGATTCGCTCTCCGGCCATTGAAAGGTCCTTTTCTTTTGGCAGTGGGCTCGCCCTCTCCGGCTGCTCCGGCACTGTGCCGGCCACCGTCGGGCGTCTTTTACGTGATCACTACTGCGGCGGCTTTTGATTCAGTCTTCGAGCCGCCGACTCTTGTTAACTTCTTTTCAGTACCGACGGGTAGTACAATGACAAATTCCGACCCGCCGTTTTTGCAATTTCTGAACTCTATCGTCCCGCCGTGCGCCAGGATTATCCTGTTGGCGATGGCGAGTCCCAGCCCCGTCCCCCCGTCCTTTGTCGTAAAAAAAGGTTCGAACAAACTGGCCACGTCTTCATCGTTTATCCCGGGACCGTCGTCCCTGAAAGAAATCCGCAACCAGCCCGGCTCTTCCTGCTCGGTTACGATGCGCAGATTCCCGCCATCCGGCATCGCCTCGCACGCGTTTACCGCTATGCTGGTCAGCACCTGTCGCAACTGTTCATCATCGGCGCCCACAAATACTTCGGAGGTGTGATCCTCTACGCTGATATCGATGCCGGCGCTTTTCTCCGTATTGTTCTTGAGCAACACCAAAACTTCGGTCAGGCAGGTACTGATCTGGATCGTTCGTTTGCGAGGCGGTCTCAGCCGCGCAAATTCCAGAAAATCGGCGATGATTCGTTCCAGCCGATCCGACTCGCGCATAATAAGCTGCATCAGGCCGCGGTTCTCTCCGGTTAATTCGAGTTCCCCGGCGAGCATTTCTATCGATCCGTTGATGGATGCAAGTGGATTCCTGAGTTCGTGTGCGATACCCGCCGACAACTCACCAACGGCGGCCAGACGATCCGCCTTGCGGACACGCTCGCGCATCTCCTGAACTTCGGTAAGATCCTGGAACACGGAGACCGCTCCCCGCTTGGCGCCGCCCGTATCGCGCAACAGAGAAATGCTCGTACCCAGCGGTGTGCGGCGATTGCCGGTTGCCAGGGTGACTTCGTACCGGTATTTGCTGCGCTCCTCGTTGAGCGCGTCTACGAGTTCCCGCGTGAGCTCAGGAACCTTGTCCCCGAGTGATTCATCGAGGTCGTGCAGCAATACGTCTTTTTTATCCACGCCGAGTATCTGCTCGGCCGCGGGATTCATCGTCACCACGGTTCCCTCGCTGTCGACGACCAGTATGCCGCTGCTCATATTGTTCAAAATGTAATCCGTGTCAAATTTGAGCTGCTCCAGCTCGCTCTCTGCGGTCTCAAGTTCCCTGCCCTTTTGTTTGATGCGGCGGGCGAGGTATCCTCCGACGGCGCCCACAAGAAAAAACATCAGGACGTGCATGTAGACCTGGAGAACACCGAGTGGCCGATCGGGCGTTGAAAGTAGCTCCCTG